>URWC01000074.1 GCA_900551555.1 uncultured Collinsella sp.
TGCGCGCGGCCTCCAGGCGCTCGAGCGAAAAGGCGAAGCCCGCCGCCGGCACCTCGATACCGTCGCCAAATGCGCCGGTAAAGATGGAGTCGTAGCGTCCGCCCGAACCGACCGGATCGGGCAAGCCGCCGGCATAGGCCTTAAAGACCAGGCCCGTGTAGTAATCGAAAGAGTTCATGATGGAGAAGTCGAAGGACAGCACCTGGGCGTCTTCGGGAGCCAGACCATCGACTAGGGCACGCAGTTCGCGCGTCAGTGGCGCGACGATACCGGCGGCCTCCAGCAGCGCGTCCACGCGGTCAAGTACCTCGGCACCGCCGTGCAGGCGCGGCAGCTCGCTAATGGCGGCCTTGACGGCATCGGACTCGACGCTTGCCGCCACGCGGGCATCGAGGCCCACAAAGTCGTTGGCATGCACGCAGCGCAGGGCCTCGGCAGCCAGCTCACGATCCTCGCACACCGCGAGCAATTCCTTAAAAGGACGCACACTGCCTGCGATAATGCGCGCATCGGGAAGTGCCAGCTCGCGTACGGCCTCGGCAACGAGCGAGACAATCTCGACATCGCCCGCGGTATCTCCCGCGCCGATGAGCTCAAAGCCCAACTGCGTAAACTGACGCGAGCCACCGGCATTGCGCTGACACTCGCGAACCACCGGCGCCTCGTAGCGAAGGCGCAGGGGCAGGTCGGCCGCGCGCATGCGGGTCGAAACCAGGCGCACGATCGGCAGCGTGTTGTCGGGACGGACCACCAGCAGGCGGCCGTCGTCATCAAAGAGCTTAAACGGCGTGTCCGCAATGCGGCCACCCTCCTCGAGAGAGCCCTTGTCCTCGAGCAGCGGCGTCTCGACCGGCAGGTAATGATGCTCCCTAAAGCAGCCCTTCACCGTCAGCGCAATCTCCTCGCGCGCCTGAGCCTCCTCGGGCAATATGTCCCGGAATCCCCACGGTGTGGCCGTCATCTGGTGAGCCTCCTCATGCTGTGTTTCATATAGAACAGAAGACCGGCATAGCTCCGCCGGTCTTCTGGGTACTTTAGCATACTAGAGTGTTTGCGGGGAAAATCCATCGCAGCCGCTCACGCCGTATTCATTTGGAAACATAGGGCAGATCGCCGCAACCCAAACCCGCCTAGGCGCCAATCGCACGACGATACTCTGCCATTACCTGCGCATCGGCAGCTGCGGGGTCGGCAAAATAGCGCCCGTCATAGGTCTCGGCCGAAACAACTCCGCGATAGCCGCGCGCCACCAGCCTATCCAGGTCGGCGCGCATATCGCGGTCGCCGTCACCCCAGGCAAGATGCGTCGTGCCATCTGCCGCAACATCGACAAAATGCACGTGGGCGACATCATCGCCAAGCAGATCGAAATAATCGTCGATGGTATCCCCCGCCACCGCCATAGCGCCCAAATCCAGACACGCCTTAAGTGCCGGATGATCAACCGCCTCGATCATGTGCTTCGTATCGGCCGCCGAGTTCACGATCATCGACTCAACCGGCTGTAGGGCCTCGAGTACCAGTCGCACGCCGCGCTCTCCCGCATGCTCGGCAATCGCACGCAGCATCGAGGCGCTGCGACCCCACGCGTCCTCGATCGGCTCGTTCAAAAATGCCCAGCCGCTCGAGACCATGACCTGCTCGGCTCCAAGTTCCGCCGCAATATCTACAACGTTCTTAAAGTACGCGAGTGTGCGGGCACGTGCCTCATTCCCGCGCGCCGCGATATTCCACGGCTTGGGGTTGTTCTGTTCGGGACAAAGCCCCACAATCCGAACCCCATACCGCTGCGACAGCTCCCGCACCTGCTCGAGCGAATCGTATCCATGGCAATCGACATACAGATGCATCGCTCCGGTCCAAAGCTCGCAACACGTGTAACCCGAGGCCGCTGCCGAAGAAAAGAATTCCTCAAGGTCAAAATAACGATGGCTGATATTCATGACGGCAAGCTGCGGATACTCCATCTTGTCCACCTTTCGGCAAAAGGGCGCCGCAGCACAGTGTGCGCGACGCCCCCTCTTACATTGTTCTCATTATGACGGATACTCTACTGGACACCAAGCACTCCAAAGAACGCACCAGCGATACTCACGAGCAGGATCACGAGCATGATGAGCAGCGGATTCATCTTCTTCTTGAGCATGAGATAGACGATTCCAAACAGCCCCATCGTGACAAAGCCCGGGAAGATTCCGTTGAGCAGCTCGGCCAGCGTCTGAGCACCATCGCCCGCGCCGACCATGAGCGGAATGTCCACGGTGACCATCTCCATGGTCATAGCACCGATCACCATGGCGCCCATGATGGAGGCCATCTTGACGATCGTGTCCATAATGCCCGATTCCTGGACCTTGCTGATCATGTCCGAGCCAAAGCGATATCCCACAAACGTCAGCAGGTAACGGATGATGTAGTGAGGGACGTTGAACACGAGCAGGAACAAAATCGGGCCAAGAATAGAGCCCTGTAGCGCCAGCGACGTGCCGACACCCGTTGCCAAAATTCGCAGCGTGCCCCAGTAGAAGGCATCGCCCACACCGGACAGCGGTCCCATCAAAGCAAGCTTGACATTTGAGATCGCGCTCGTGTCAAAGCTATCGTCAGTAGCGTTGACCTCTTCCATTGCAGCGGCGATGGACATGGGGAGCGTCGAGATGTACGGCGTGACGTTATAGAGCTCCATATGGCGCTTAAGGGCGGCCTTAAAGTCCGCATCCTGCGGATACAGCTTGCGAAGAATCGGCATAAGGGCCCACATAAAGCCGATATGGCCCATACGCTCGTAGTTCCAGGAATGCTCATAGGGAATCGAGCGCCAGAACAGCTTCTTAAGGTCTGCGCGGGAAATCAGCCCGTCGTAAGAAGACTCAAACTTAAAACTCATCGAACCCACTCCCAATCGCAGGATCCTCGGTTGCCACTGCGGGCTGCTCCGCTTTTTTCTTATCACCCAAAACCGTCATCGCGACGACGATGATCGCGGCAAAGATCGCCACGCCCGTCGTGCTAATGCCAAAGTAGGCGACGAGGAAGAAGCCAGCGAAGAAGAACGGAGCCACCGTTTTGTTCATAATCATCTGCGCCAGCATCGCAAAGCCGAGTGCGGGCAAGAAGGCGGCGGCGACATCCATGCCGGTCTGAACGAAATCGGGGATGATGTTGAGCAGGCTGGCAACAGCATCGGCGCCAAAGAAGAATGCCAGGGGAATAATCAGCAGGCCGCACCAGCTCTGCGCGTAACCGGCGATGAGCATGTTGCGCGTGATGGCCTTGGTGTCTCCGTCCTCGACGTTTTTGTCGATACGGTGCACCAGCAGCAGCATCACCGGCTGGCCCAGGGCGGTATCGAGCGCCAGGACGATCGTTGCGATAGGAATGCCCAGGGTCAGGGCCGCCGAAGCGTCCGCGCCGGCCTGCATGGCAAGAGATACGCCCAGGATAGTGCCGGAAATCGTATCGGGCGGGTTATAGGCGCCGACCGAGATGGCGCCGACCATGGCAAGCTCCATCGTGGCGCCCATGATCGTGCCGGTCACCATGTCGCCCATGACAAGGCCAACCAGAGGTCCGAGCACGATCGGGCGCTGGAGGTAGCTCGTGCCCGTCAGCCACTCGGAATAGCCCAAAAGGGCAATCAGGAAAATCAGGATTGTCTTGATAACCATGACAGCCCCTAACCGATGACCTTCGCGGCGTCAGTCTTCGCATCTGCCGGAATCATCTGAATGAACAGTTCATAGCCCTCGCCGAGCAGCTCTTTGACGTATGCCTCGTTTTCGGGCGTAAGGAACACACTCGTCGAGACCTGGCGGGCATTCTCGCTAAAGGCAACGTTGCCGAGGTTGATCTTCTTGACTCCCATCGCCTTGGCGACGGCACCGGCCTGCTGGATCGTCTCGCAAACCACGAAGAGCTTGTACTTATCGGTCACTCCGCTCTGGAGCGCCTTGACGGCGTCCTCGGTGTTTTTGACGACGACCTTGCAGCCCTCAGGCTTTGCAAGGGACAGGGCCTGTAGACGAAGCTTGTCATTGAGGACCGTGTCGCTCACCAACAGGATGCAATCGGCACCCAGAGCCGAGGTCCAGCTAACGGCAACCTGGCCGTGAAGCAGTCGATAATCTACACGAATCATCTGAATCATGATGTGCTCCCTAGTGGTTAAAACTCATCGAGCTCGGCCTGCCCCAGCAGGTCGTTGACGTACTTGACCTTGGTGTCGTCCGCCTCGACGATCTGGCGAATGGCCTCATCGATCGGGGTGGATTCGGGCACGAACAGCAGCTGAATAAGGAGCGGCAGGTTCATATTGGTCACCAGATGCGTGTTGGGACGCGTCTGGACGATCTTGGTGAACTCGTTGTTGACACTGCCACCAAAGAGGTCGGTGCAAACGACGACCTCATCGTCCGCGGCAAAGCCGTCCAGAATCGCTGCGGCCTCCTTGGTCAGGTCCTCGTTTCCGTCGACATACATAGAGAGCGCATGGACGTTTTCGCGCTCGCCGGAAAGCAGGCCGATGCTCTCGACGATTCCAGACGCAAAATGAGCATGGGACGCCACGATAAACCGCCTCATTCGATTCCCCTTCCTAGCGAATTTCGGCATAAAAATGCCCGGACGCATGCGCCCGGGCAGGGTGCTTCTTAAATGAGTGGTCAACTATTAGTAGTCGAACTGGTGATAGTAACGACGGTAGTTGAGGTTGTGCTTGGTGACCGTCTCGTAGTAAGCGGCAAGGCGATCGGTGATCAGCGAGGAGAGGATCCACGGAGACACGATGACGCGGAACTCGTCGTCAAGGCCGGGGATCGCGAACTCGGCGGTGTCGATGATGTTGATGTCGGTGTCGCCGGTCACGCCGCGGTTGAGGAAGGCGCGGACGCGCTCGTCGAGCTTGCGGTTCTCGTCCTCGCCCATGAACAGGAACACGGGGACGCCGGGCTCCACGAGCTCGAGGGTGCCGTGGAAGAAGTCGGCCGAGGTGATGTAGCGGGTGCGCTTCCACTGCATCTCCTCCAGGATGCACATCGAGAACAGGATCGTCTCGCCCCACAGGGCGCCCGAGCCGATGAACATGGTGTAGGGGGCCAGGGCGTACTTCTTGGCGAGCTCCTCGGCGCGCGGCTCGAAGCGCTTGCGGATGTCGAGCATGTCCTTCCAGATGTCCTTGGTCTGCTCGATAAACAGATCAAACTTGGGGAAGCAGCCACGGCGGTTGAGCAGGCGCAGGCCGAAGCAGTCGGCGAGGTAGTAGCCCTTCTCGCAGCCGCCCGAACCATGGTCAGAAGCCATGGCGACGCAGTTCTCGGCACCGACAGCCTGGCCGATGGGGCCCTCGGGCTTGGTCATGGCGTAGACGCGCACGCCCATGTCCTTCATCTTCTTGACGGCCTCGAGGACCTCGGGGGTGGTGCCGGACTCGGAGGCGGTGAGCACGACGGACTTCTCGGTCATGCGCTTGTGGCCCATGGCGTTCCACTCGGCGGCGTGGATCAGGTAGACCTCGAGGTCGCGGTCGCCGAACTTGTTCATGAGGTACTCGAGCTGCATGAGCTCGTCCCAGGTGCCGCCGACGCCCATCAGGAACACGGCGTCGTAGCCCTCGTCGGCGACCTTGTCGGCGAGCGCGGTCATCTTCTTGCCGGTCTCGTAGAGCGCCTTACCGTCCTCGAGATAGCCCTCCTGGTCGAAATGCATGATCTCGATCTTCTCGGTTTCCTTCATTTGTCTCTCCTTTCTGGGGTTGTTTCCACATCCCCCATGCCAACGGGCATCAAAACCCGCTTACATTCCGTAACACTCGGCCGCTTTGGCCTTAAGCGCATTGACTGACTCTTCGTAGCCCTCTGCCTTGACCTCCATTTGCTTGGAGACGGCATCGAGATACGGGTGCACGTCCCATGACTTCAGACGCTCGGCAATCATTGCCGCAATCGTCTGGAAGAACACAAGATTGGGAATTGCGCTGAGCAGCGGAGCCACCTGAGGCACCGCAACCTCATGAGCCCTACCCTTGGGATGGGCCGTGAGCAGCACCGTTTTTGTCGTAACGTTCGATAGCGCATCGGCGATATTCGCAAGACGCTCCGACCCCTGCGGATCGTCGACAATAAACACCAGATAGCCCGGAACAATCTGCATCTCGGGACCGTGGACGAACTCCTCGCCTTCGTGATGCATGGCAGGAATCTTGATGGTCTCGCTCAGCTTGAGGGCCGCCTCCTCGGCAACACCGTAGTTGGGGCCGTTGCCGACGACCATGGCGGGCATGTGCTCAGAAAGCTCGAGCATGCGGTCTTGGACATATGCCTCGGCGGTCTTGCACATCACGGCATTGGCATGGATAGCCTCGCGCAGGTCGTCAAGACGCTGGGCAATGCCCTTGGCGTCAATCGTTCCGCGCGCCTGACCGCCGAAAATACCAAAGAGCACCAGGTACTCAACGAGAACCTCGACGCCCAGAGTCACAAAATCCACCGACTCGACGCCCACACCGTAGTCAAGAACGATGTCAGTGTGCTCCTTGATGGGCGCCTCGACGTTCGCCGTGAGCGCAACTGCAGCCATATCGTGTGCGCGCATGTAATCGAGCGCCGCAATCGTATTGGTCGAATAGCCACTCTGCGAGACGGCGATGTTGAGCGCATGCTGCGGATAGGTGTGTTCAAAATCGACGAAGGCCTCGGGCGTCACAACGGACACCTGCATCTGCAGCGCATCTTGCAGGTAATCGCGGGCGCAATCGGCGGCATGACGCGACGAACCCGAAGCAACGATGCGCAGCGCGTCAAAAGAACCGGACTGGAAAATATCAACGAGCTGCGCCACCAGCTCAGACGAACGCTCGAGGTTCTCCCCCATACGCACATGGGCAAGCTGAACGTAATCGAGCATCTTCATCGTCTCACCTCGCAACAAATCATTAGTATTTGATACCAATCACGATTACAGGTTACGGCTTTTTGATACCTCTTTGTCGATTAATTTATTCCCTTCGGCGAACGGTCGATTTTGAGCCCTGTAAGGTTGTATATACAGCTGACCCAACGAATCAAAATTCCGTCAGCTTTTCAGCCCGTTATGCAAAAAAACCAGCTAGTACGTATAGGTATATCCACCCGCATCACCGCGGTTAAACGACTTGACGTACTCGATCGCCTGGCCGCTCGCATCGAAGCTCACGCACTCAAGCGTCAAGGCAAAATCGCCCTGCTCCAGTCCAAGCAGGCCGGCATCTCGTGCGCCCAGCGCTTCGATATCGAGCTTTTCCTGTGCCATGACCGGCTTTCGGCCCAACATCTCATAGGTCTCGTACAAACTGAAGACCGACACGTCAATATCTTCGATTGTGGGAAACAGCAGGCACGGGATGAACGCCGTCTCAATCGATACGGGGTCGCCGTTGACGCAGTTCAAACGCCGAATCGAATACAGCAAATCGTCCTCGGCAATACCAAACAGGTTGGCATAATATGGGCCCGCATAACGCTTGGAACGCGCGAGGATGCGGACGGACGGCTCGCCACCCGAAGCACGAACCGATTCGCGAAAGCCTCCTGTTCGCTCGTACGCAACGGGCACTTTCTGTGCCACAAACGCGCCTTTTCCCCGAACACGGCGAATCTGCCCGCGCCGAACCAGCTCATCGACAGCGCTTCGGATGGTCAAGCGTGTCGTACCAAATTCCTCGGCGAGGTCTTTTTCGGACGGAATCATGGAACCCGTGGGATATATACCGCGCTCGATACGCTCCTCGATGCGGCGTCGAATGCGCATATAGACCGGGGTGGCATCTACTGTTTCAGCCATTGTTCACCTGCCACGCTCCTCATGCCGTTCTCTTCGCCGTTATCGGCAAAGCGGAACTTTGTGGGCAAAATCACCGATTTGCAATGCTCCACAAAACGCATGTCCTTATCCAATTCGATCGTGCTCTCATAGAACACCGGCGTTCCCTCTTCTTGCTGGAGCAGCTCGGCCTCTTCGGCGTTCAAACGCGAGATGGAGATATGCTCACGTCCATGCTCAACACGCACGCCACCTTCTTTGAGCAAGACATCGTAAAGGCTCTCGCACTCAAAATCGTGCTCGATAAGCGATGGGCACAGGGACAGGTTAACGTGAGCCGTCTCGATTGACGCCGGCTCGCCCTCAATAAGTCGAACGCGCTGCATGCGAAGCAAAGGAGCGCCTACAGACACCCCAAGCTTGTCGGCAAGTGCCTCATCCGCCTCGATGGTCCCGGTGGAAACCAGACGAGAAGAGGGGTGCAGGCCGGCAGTCCGCACAGCATCGGAGAAGTTATACGTTTCCTGGAAGATGTTCAGCGGCTTGGGAGGACACACATACGTACCCGATCCGCGTCGGCTCTCGAGCGTTCCACACGAGATGAGCCGCGTGATACCGGCGCGCAACGCCGTGCGCGAAACGCCGATCTCTTCGCACAGCACGCGCTCGGCCGGCAGGCGATCGCCGCC
>URWC01000075.1 GCA_900551555.1 uncultured Collinsella sp.
CCATCAACGACATTCCCGGTTTGAGCTGTCTGTGCCCCAAGGGCGCCTTCTACATCTTCCCCGACATCACGAGCACGGGCTACACCTCCGACGAGTTCGCCGAAGAACTCTTAAAGGCCGAGCACGTCGCCCTGATCCCGGGCTCCGCCTTCGGTGCCTGCGGCGAGGGCCATGTGCGCTGCTCGTACGCGACATCCATCGACAAGATCTCCGAGGCGCTCGCGCGCATCGAGAACTTCCTCAAGAACCACAAGCGGTAATCCGCTGCACCGCGCTCCGTCCGTATTTCTCGTACTGACGGGGCGTTTTTTCTTGCTTGAATTTTCTTCATCGCATTGCTGTAAGATGCACCAAATCCTCCTTGATATTGGCCTGCTCCGTGCTATAATGGAACCATTCTCAGATTGAACATCAATTCGCCATTTCATTTGGGCCGGCGTCTATGGAGCCGGCAGAAAGGAGATCTTATGGACTGGGCAAAAGGCTACATGCTCATCACTCTCGTCGCATTCCTTTGCGAGTACATCCGCCTGCGCGTGGATTATCACATCCTGGAGGTCGTCATCATGGTGGCTGCCATACCGTTCGCCATCTTCGCCGTCTGCGTGCTCCTCTACCTCGTGCTCTCTGTGCTGACAGACCGCGTCTGTGACCTCATCGAAGTGAGCCGCGCCAAGAACCACGGCATGCGCACCGATCCCTGACGCACAGCAGACAAAATTGACAAGCCCGTGCGTTTCATGCTATACTATCTTTTGTTCCCGGTGAACAACATGCGCTCGTAGTCCAGTGGATAGGACGTTGGCCTCCGGAGCCGAAAGCGGCAGTTCGACTCTGCCCGAGCGCACCACTTGAAATCATGCCCGCTCTTTCGAGCGGGTTTTTTGATGCAAAAAGCAGCCTCCCTCGCGGGCAGGCTGCTTTTCTTGTATTAGGACTCCCCGTTCTCGAGGATGTCCTGTATCTTCGTCTTCATGATGTCGAAGGCCACATCGTTGAGGCCGCTGTTGATGACGATGTCGGCGAGATTCTTCGTCGGCTCGACGTAGAGATAGTGCATCGGCTTGACCGTCGTCAAGTACTGGCTGATGATGTTCTCGAGGTCACGGCCGCGCTCGTTCATATCGCGCAGCACGCGGCGCAGGATGCGCTCATCGGCATCGGCCTCGACGAAGATCTTGATGTCGAAGAGATTGCGCAGGCGCTCATCCTGGAAGATCAGGATGCCCTCGACGATGATGACCTGGCTCGGCTCGATGACCTTCGTCTCCTTAGAGCGCGTGTGGCGCGTAAAGTCGTAGACGGGACACTCGATGCTCTTTCCCTCACGCAGCGCCTTGAGATGCGCGACGAGCAGGTCCGTCTCCAAAGAGTCCGGATGGTCGTAGTTGATGTACTGGCGCTGCTCAAACGGAATCTCGTCATGTGCCCTGTAGTAATCATCGTGATAGATGACCGTGACGCGGTCCCCGAAATGCGCCTTGAGCCGGTTCGTGAATGTGGACTTGCCCGAGCCCGTGCCGCCCGCAATGCCGATAATCGTCGTCTTCAATTCTGAAAGCCCCTTCCTGTATCGTATGAACATTACCTATTATCCTACCACAGATTCCGCTCCCTGTCTGCCCCCAACGGACCGATAAGATCCACCTTCAGCGGCTGAAGTACGGCTTCAACAGGAGCGTCAGGAAGAACAGCACCGAGGAGATCACGACAATCGTCGCACCGGCGGCCATGTCGAAGTAGTAGGCGAGCATCAGGCCGAGAAAGCCCGAGAACATCGCGATGAGCACCGAGAAGAGGTGGTACTGCTTGACGTTGTTGGCGATATTGCGCGCGCCGGCCGCCGGCAGAACGAGCATCGCGTTGATGATCAGGATGCCGACCCACTGGATGCTGATGGAGACGACGACGGCGAGCAGCGAGGCAAAGGCGCTCTCGATCCAGAAGGCGGGAATGCCGCGGCTGCGCGCAAAAGACGAATTGATAGAGAGCACGAGCAGCTGGTTGAAGAGCAGCCCCCAGGCGACGAGGCCGAGCACAAAGACGACGGCCAGCGCCGAGAGATCGTCCGGCGTGATCGACAGGATGTCGCCGATCAGGAAGGATGAGAACTTGTTGAAGCCGCCGCCGTGGCTCATGATCATGAGGCCGAGCGCGATGGCCGTCGCCGAGAAGACGCCGATGATCGTGTCCGTCGAAGCCGTGCTCTTGTTCTTGATGTAGGTGATGAAGAGCGCGAAGACGACCGAGAAGACGACGAGCGACAAGAGCGGCGAAACGGAGCCCAGGAGCACGCCGATGGCGATGCCGGTAAACGCGCCGTGGCCGAGTGAATCCGAGAAGAACGCCATGCGGTTCGAGACGACCATCGTGCTGATCAGGCCGAAGAGCGGCGTGACGAGCAGCACGGCCAGGAAGGCATTCTTCATGAAGTTGCTGCCGAGCCATGCAAACGGCAGGACCGCATCCATCAAGCTGTAAATCGCATCCATCATGCATCCGCCCCCTTCGCTTCATCTGCTGTATCCCCAGCCGTGTCCTGCGTGCCCGCAGGGATATCCGCCGCCGCTTCCTGTGCGGATTCACCAGGGCGGTCGTCGGGCTTGAGCCCGCGCACATCGCGGTTGGCCGGGCGGCTACCAAGCACCGTGCCCACGATCTGGCCGCGGTTGTTGGAGCGCTCGTAGCTCATCATCTCGTCACCCGAGGTACCGTCTTGGTAGGCATGCGTAAAGTCGCGGTTAAAGCAGCGCTTGAGCTGGCGCTGGCGGGCGGCATCCTCATCCTTAGAGGTCGAAACATCGGCCAGCATGTCATCAATCTGATGACGATACACGTCGACGATGGAATACACATAATCGGGCGCCTTCATGCGGCCCTCGAGTTTGAGCGATGCAGCACCGGCGTCATACAGACGGCGAACGAGCTGCGACGTGTTGGTGTCGCGTGGGCACAGCGCGCGCTCGCGACCGGCGGGGGAGAGCGAACGGCCGTTCTCGTCGATCAGCTCGTAAGGCAGGCGACAGGGCTGAGCGCACATGCCGCGGTTGGCCGAGCGTCCCGCCATGGCAAAGCTCGACAGCAGGCACAGGCCCGAGTAGCAAAAGCAGATGGCACCGTGGCTAAAGACCTCCAGGTCAACGTCAGGCGCGGCGTCGTGGATGGCGGCGATCTCGTCGATGGAGAGCTCGCGCGACAAGGTCACGCGGTCGGCGCCCTGCTCACGGCACCAGATAGTCCCGCGGTCATCGTGGATGTTCGCCTGGGTCGAGATGTGTGTCTCGATGCCGGGCATGGTGCGCTTGACCTCAAAGAACAGGCCCCAGTCCTGGATGATAAAGGCGTCGGCGCCCAGCGTGGAGCAGCGATGGATGAGCTGCAGCGCATCGCTCATCTCGGACTGCTTGATGACGATGTTTACCGTGACATAAACGCGCGAGCCGGCCAGGTGTGCAGCGTGGCAGGCCTGCTCAAAGGCCTCGTCGGTAAAGTTCGTTGCCTTGCGGCGGGCGTTGAAGCTGCCCATGCCGCAGTAGATGGCATCGGCGCCAGCAGCGAGTGCGGCGGCAAAGGGCTCCGGGCCTCCGGCGGGGGCCAAGAGCTCGGGCCTGCGGTTGGTGGTTCGACTGGCGGTTGCGGTCATATCCTGCCTTTCAAAATGCTCAGATACTCAAAAGTATAGTGGTGCCGTCGCGGCAGGCGATGCTCGCAGCCTAAGCAGGACAAAGTCTTCAGCAGCTTGGGCTGGCTGACCCCGTGGAGAACCGTTCAGCTGCCAACGGGCGCCGTTGGGCGATAAAATATTCTCGCAGCGTGATAATTATCTTGCATCGTGCGGAAACCTTGAGTACTATCCCAATCAAGCGCGGTGTTCAGACCGAACTGTGCCTCCCGGTGCGAACGCCGCGCTCACGCTCTCTATCTGATCGTAAGGAGAAAAACATGAGCAAGACCGTCGTGTCTTCCGATAACGCACCCGCAGCCATCGGCCCGTATTCCCCCGGCATCCAGACCGGCAACATGGTGTTCCTGTCCGGCCAGCTGGGCATCGACCCCGCAACCGGCAAGATGCCCGAGGGCGTCGAGGCCCAGGCTAAGCAGTCCCTTGCCAACGTCGAGGCCCTGCTGACCGCTGCCGGCGCCACCTTTGCCGATGTCGTCAAGACCACGGTCTACCTGGCCGACATTGCCGACTTCGCTGCCGTGAACGAGATCTACGCCTCCAAGTTCGAGGCCCCGTTCCCCGCGCGCAGCGCCTTCCAGGTTGCCGCCCTTCCGGCTGGCGGTCTGGTCGAGATCGAGGTCATCGCCGCCCTCTAAGGCGTTGACAACAACTAAACATGACATGCAAAAAGACCCTGCAGCGCGTGTGAACTGCAGGGTCTTTTGTCAAGCGATGCGACAAAAATGATCCGTTTTCCTCCGTCCCCAAGGGATCAGTGGGTTAGCCCTCCTTGCGGACCTTTTGCAGATAGCGGTAGACGCTGGGCTCAGAGATTCCAAGCGCGGCGGCAGCGCAGGCAACGGCGCCCTTGAGCATAAACACGCCGTTGCCGTTGAGATGGCGGATAACATCGACGCGGTCGGCCTGGCCGAGCGAGGCGACATCCTGCCCGCGGCTTTCGAGCAGCTCGGCAATACTGCGGTCGATGAGCTCCTGTGTAGACTCCGAAAGACTTTCGACCTCGATAGACGTGGGCTCCGCCTGCCTTGGCACAGCGTCGAAGCACGCCATGAGCTGCTGAGCCATGGCGTTGATGGAGCGTACCGTGGAAAGATCGGTGTTGACGCAGAGCATGCCGACGATCTCGTCATTCTCGCGGATAAAGTACGTCGCCGACTCCAACGTCTTGCCACCGGCACCGCGCCCCTCGTAGCCCGTAATAAACGGCAGGTCGCGATACTTGGCGTCGTGCATGATCTTGAGTGCCAGATCGGTGGCGGGACCGCCGACCTTGCGGCCGCTCACGATGCCGTTGCGAATATCGACGATGGCGTGGTCGGGATCCGAGAAATCGTGCAGCACGATTTCGCTGTTCTTACCGAGTACCTGCTCCAGGAAATCGACCATCGGCAAAAAGCGGCGTACGGTCTCGTTCACGGGCAACTCCTTTGGGTGAAATTGGAAATGTTCATAACAATTTTTTCTCATGGTAACACGCTGTTCGTCATCTCGTATATCCGCAGGTACATTGCGTAATACAGACGAGCGGTAGGAATTTGGCGGTAAACGGTCGACCAAAAGAAAAGTTAGATGTTATTTTGACCAGACACTTTCCTGACCTGCGGAAATGCGTTATCTCAGCTGAAGAATAGTCTGATAACAAAAAATTATTATTGAGAATGAGAAAAATCTTTAATACGATATGCAATGAAGGCACAACCTCACCCCCGCACTGCGTCACAATAGAGCGTTAGATGCGAAAACAACTACTTCGAGGATTGGTGGTCAAATGGCCCAGGAGACGGTTACGAACGGCACTGAAGCCCTGTTCACTCGCGAAGGCATGCCGCCCGTTAAGGAAATGATCCCGTGTGCCCTTCAGCACGTACTGGCTTCGTTTGCCGGTATCATCACCCCGGCTGTCATCATGGCCGGCGTCTACGGCTTTAATAGCCAGCAGAGCACCGACATCATCCAGGTCGCGCTCATTCTTTCGGCAATCGACACGGCCCTTCAGGCCTTCGCTCCCTTCCGTCGCATCGGCGGCGGCCTGCCCATCGTCATGGGCGTTTCGTTCGCGTTCCTCCCGGCCCTCCAGGCCATGGGTGCCTCGGGCTTTAGCTTTGGTGCGCTGCTGGGCGGCGAGATCGTCGGCGGCGCCGTCGCGGTCCTCTTTGGTCTGGCTTACAGCAAGATTAAGTGGCTATTCCCGCCCGTCGTGACCGGTACGGTCATCTTCTCCATTGGCGTCTCTCTCTATCCCACGGCTGTCAAGTATATGGCCGGCGGTATGGGTACGCCGCTGTGGGGCACCCCGCAGGCCTGGTGCGTCGCTCTTATCACCTTCGCCGTGGTCTTTGCGCTCGCCAACTTTGGCAAGGGCACGCTCAAGCTGGGATCCGTGTTCTTTGGCATGATCGTTGGCATGATCGTTTCGATTCCCTTTGGCATGATCGACTTCTCCAGCGTCGCCACCGCTCAGGTCTTCGCCCTTCCCAAGCTCATGCCCTACGCGCTCGAGTTTGATCCCGAGGTCTGCATTACCCTCGCTGTCGTGTTCCCCATGGTTGCCATCCAAGTTATCGGTGACGTTTCCGCCGCCTGCCTGGGCTCCATCGACCGTATGCCCACCGAGCGCGAGCTCTCCGGCGCTATTGTGTCCCAGGGCCTCACCTCTATGGTCGGCGGCCTGCTGGGCGGTCTTCCCACCAGCGCCCTTGGCCAGAACGTGGGCATCATCTGCTCCAACAAGGTCGTCAACAAGTGGGTCTTTGTGATCATCGCGGCCGTCTTTGCCATCGCCGGTCTGTTCCCGCAGCTCTCTGCCGTCCTTTCCGCTATCCCGCAGCCCGTCATCGGCGGCGCGACCGTCGGCGTCTTTGGCACCATCACCATGAACGGTGTGCGCATGTTCACCCGCGAGGGCCTCACGCAGCGCACCACCACCATCGTCGGCACCTCTGTTGTCTTTGGCCTGGGTATTTGGATGGCCAGCGGCTGCCTCGCCGGCGAGGGCATGCCCACCTGGGTGTCCACCGTCATCGGCTCCAACGCCGTGACCCCCACCGCCATCATGGCCATTGTCCTTAACCTGATCCTTCCGCAGACGCCGGTCGTGGCTCAGCACATCGATGCCGCCAAGGATGCCGCTGTGGATCTGGTCCTGCCCGAGAGCAAGAAGTAACCAATTCGGTGCTATTCGTCGGCGGACGCATCGCCTCGTCCGCCGATGCCATGCGGCGCCAAGCCGCACTTCAAAGGGTTTGCCCCTTTGGTGAAGCGTTGACGGGAGAGGGCCCGTTTCCGGTGTAGGCCGGCGCTTCGCACTCCGCTATGTCAGAGGTGTCAAACCCCGCCCCTGATGTTGAAGGGAGCATTTATGCTTCTGGTCGCTAACGGTTCCGTCTTTACCCGCAACGCTCAGACCCCGTTCATTCCAAACGGTGCGGTCGCCATTGACGGAGATACGATCGTCGAAGTGGGCCCCGAGCGCGAGCTCAAGGCCAAGTACCCGGATGCCGAGTACGTCGACGCCCAGGGTAACCTCATCATGCCTGGACTCATCAACTGCCACACCCACATCTACTCGGGTCTGGCCCGCGGTCTTGCCATTAAGGGCTGCAACCCCACCAACTTCCTGGAGAATCTTGAGCAGCAGTGGTGGAAGATTGACGACAACCTGACGCTCGACGGCACCAAGGCCAGCGCCTACGCCACGATTCTTGACTCCATCCGCGATGGCGTCACCACGATCTTCGATCACCATGCGAGCTTCTGCGAGATCCCGGGAAGCCTCTTTACCATTAAGGACGCCGCTCAGGAGCTGGGCATGCGTTCGTGCCTGTGCTACGAGGTCTCTGATCGCCGCGGCCAGGAAAAATGCGACCAGGCCATTGCCGAGAACGCCGAGTTTGCCCAGTGGGCCGCCAAAGAGCGTCGCGATAACGACAACCACATGATCGCCGCCATGTTTGGCGGACATGCCACCTTTACGCTGTCGGACGAGACCATGGACAAGATGGCCGAGGCCAACAATGGTCTGACCGGCTTCCACATCCACGTGTGCGAGGGCATGAACGACGTGTGGGATTCCCGTCTCAACCGCGGTGGTATCAGCCCCGTCGAGCGCCTGCTGCAGCACAACCTGCTGGGTCCCGACACCATGCTCGGCCACTGCATCCACGTGACGCCTGCCGAGATGGATATCGTCAAGGAGTCCGGCACCTGGCTCGTCAACAACCCCGAATCCAATATGGGCAACGCCGTAGGCTGCGCCCCCGTGCTCGAGTTCTTCCGCCGCGGCATACCCGTGTGCATGGGCACCGATGCCTACACCCACGATATGCTCGAGAGCCTCAAGGTCTTCCTGATCATCCAGCGCCACAACGCCGCCATGCCCAACGTGGGCTGGTGCGAGGCCATGACCATGCTGTTTGAGAACAACGCCAAGATGGCGAGCAAGTACTTCGATCGCAAGCTCGGTGTGCTCGAGGCCGGCGCTGCCGCCGACGTCATCGTCATGGACTACAAGCCCTTTACGCCGCTGAGCGAGGAGAACATCGACGGCCACATGCTCTTTGGCATGATGGGCAAAAACTGCCGCACCACCATCATCAACGGCCGCGTCCTGTACAAGGATCGCGAGTTTGTCGGTATCGATGAGGACAAGATTAACGCGTGGACCATGGCTGAGTCCAAGAAGCTCTGGAGCACGCTCAACGATCGCGCCTACTAATTACAAGTAGATTCACGCGCGCCGGATGTTTCGCCGCATCCGACGCGCGTA
>URWC01000076.1 GCA_900551555.1 uncultured Collinsella sp.
ACATGCCGGTGCCGTCAACCATGATGGGGTTGAGCGACGCGGTGATGGGGGTGTCGTACTTCTGGGCGGTGAGGGTCGAGAACTTCATCATCGGAACGGGGCCGACGCAGAAGACCTGGCTCACGGCCTTGTCCTGCAGTAGGCGCTCCAGCGGAGCGGTGACAACGCCCTGCTCGCCGTAGGAACCGTCATCGGTGGTGATGTGGATGTGGTCCTCGTCGAGGAGCTCGCGGAACTGGTCCTCCATGAGCAGGAGGTCCTTGGTGCGGGCGCCCATGATGGCGTGCACCTCGTGGCCGGTCTCGACCAGGTGCTTGGCGACCGGGAAGGCAATTGCCAGACCGACGCCGCCGCCAATGACGGCGCAGGGGCCCTCGGCCATCTCGGTGGGAACGCCCAGCGGGCCCACGACGTCGCGCAGCGACTCGCCGGCCTCGTAGGTGGAAAGCATCTCGGTGGTCTTGCCGATCACCATGAAGATGAACTCGACCCAGCCCTCGTCACCGTTCCAGCCGGCCAGGGTAAACGGGACGCGCTCGCCCGTCTCGTTGGCGCGAACCATGAGGAACTGTCCAGCGTGCGCATGTTTGGCGATTGCAGGCGCCTCGATGCGGAACTTGAACACCTTCTCCGAGAACTGCGTCTTCTCCAGGATCTTATACATAGAACCCCTCTCTTGTAAGGGCTGCCGAACCGTGCCTCCACGGAAATGGACGGTAGCCCGAATAAAACCGTACGCGCACAGGCGTTGTGCAAACATACGGTGCAAATTATACCCTCATGGCCATGCCGTTTACGTGTTTCTTCGGCAGGTGGGAAAACGGTTTATCCCGTCTGACCTACCAAAAAGGGACAGGTTTATTTTGGTCGGTTTTATCAGGCAAAACGGCGAAGGGGGCCGGCCTCGCGCTTGCGGTGAGGCCGGCCCCCTTTGGGGCGTTGCGTATGTATGGCGGCGGGTTGCTTATTGCGATGCGGCCGTTGTGGCGTTTCCGCAGATAAAACCTGCCAAAATAAACCTGTCCCTAAATGGCAGGTTTAGTGCTTGCCGTTGGCGGAGGCGGAGCCGTTGACGTGGTCGCGGGCATAGACCACGCCGTGCACGATCGCCAGGCCGGCGGCATCGGCGGCGCGGGCGCACGTGTCCTGGAAGTCATCGGCCTCTCGGGCGCGCAGCTGCTTAAGGACGTAGTCGGCCACGGGCATCTTGCCGGGAGGGTTGCCGATGCCGGTGCGGATGCGGCTAAAGTCGCGGCTGCCCATCTTATCGATGATGGAGCGCAGGCCGTTGTGGCCGGCGTGGCCGCCGCCTACCTTGACGCGCACGTCGCCGGCGGGGATGTCAAGCTCGTCGTGAATCACGAGCAGCTCCTCGGCCTTGATCTTGTACTCGCGGCAAAGCTTGGAGATGGGGCCGCCCGAGGTGTTCATGTACGACTGCGGCTTGACCAGCACAATCTGACGCTTGCCGCCCTCTTCCTCGGGGTCGTTGATGTTGATGAGCGCGACCTCGGCACCGGCCTGGTTTTTCCAGTACGTGACGCCGGCCTGACGAGCCAGCTCGTCGATTGCCTTAAAGCCAGCGTTGTGGCGGGTCTCGGCATATTCCTCGCCCGGGTTGCCAAGCCCGGCAACCATGCGAATCTTAAGCGGCTGTGCAGCTGCCATGTTTGTCCTCCGTTGCATAAGTAGTTCAGTCAACGACAAAGGCTACCACGCCCGCCGAAGGCGAGGAAAGGTTGCAGCAAAGTCATTTCAGAAAACAGCTGCCCCGAGACAGCAGGAAACCCCGGGCACACCGGGAGGGGTTATCAAAGCGAACATCCCGCAGCCGCAAAGCGGCGAGGACGTTCGCGTGATAACCCCGCAGGCGTGCCCGGGGTTTCCGGAGGGATGCGAGGGTCGAGCGACTACAGCGCGAAGTCGCCGCCGACGAGCGTGGAGACGGGCTCCTCGTGGTAAACGGCGGAGATGGCCTGGGCGAACTCCTCGGCGACCGAGATGGTCTTGATCTTGCCACCGACCTCGACGGGGATGGCATCGGTGACGACGCACTCGACGATGGGGGCGTCGTTCAGACGCTCGATGGCCGGGCCGGAGAAAATGCCGTGGGTGGCGCACACGTAGATGTCGCCGGCGCCCATGGCCTTGAGCTCCTTGACGTTGGCGCACAGGGTGCCAGCGGTGTCGATCATGTCGTCGTTGATGATGCAGGTCTTGCCCTTGATGTCACCGATGATGCCCATGACCTCGGCGGCGTTGTGGCGCGGACGGCCCTTGTGGGCGATGGCCAGGTCGCAGCCGAGCATGTCGGACAGCTTCTTGGCGGCCTTGGCGCGACCCACGTCGGGGGAGACGACAACCAGGTTGTCGGTGTCGAAGTGCATGTCGTTGTAGTACTGGCCAAACAGCGGCAGTGCGGACAGGTGGTTAACCGGGATATCGAAGAAGCCCTGGATCTGACCCTGGTGCAGGTCGAGGGTGATGATGCGGTTGACGCCGGCGCGCTCGAGCAGGTTGGCGACGAGGCGAGCGGTGATGGGCTCGCGCGGGCCGGCCTTGCGGTCCTGGCGGGCATAGCCGTAGTGGGTGATAACGGCGGTGATGGAGCGGGCGGATGCGCGCTTGGCAGCGTCGGTGGCGATGAGCAGCTCCATGAGCATGTCGTTGACGTTGCCGCCGGCCACGGACTGAATCAGGAAGACGTCGGCGCCGCGGACGGTCTCGTCGTAGCGGGCGTAAATCTCACCGTTGGCGAACTGCTTTAGCGTAAGGCCCGAAAGCTCGACCCCAAGGTACTCAGCGATCTTCTGAGCGAGGGGACGGTTGGAGGAACCGGAATACACGCGGATGGACTTGCGCATATTCTCCGACTTCTCGGGATCATTAATCGGCATTACCCTTCTCCTTTATACATCGAATGCCATATAGATGCCTTGTTGCATTGTAACCGCGCGACGGGGTTTATCGAGTCTTGATAACGTCTTTACCGCCAACGGACACGAACCGACCACTCATCCGGTTACGCAGGTCACGATAGAAAAAGGAGCCGCTCCCATGGAACAGCTCCTTTTGTGCTTGGTAAAACGTTATACCTCGTCACCCTCGTGCAGACGGCGGCGATAATCGGCGGCCCAGCCCTCAATATTCACCTGGCGGGCACGACCCAGGCCAAGGGCGTCGGCCGGGACGGGCTCGGTAATGACGGAGCCGGCGGCAACGAGCGCGCCGTCGCCGATCTGGGCGGGCGCGACCATCATGGTGTCGGAACCGATGAAGGCATCCTTGCCGATGACGGTCTTGTGCTTGTGAACGCCGTCGTAGTTGCAGGTGATGGAGCCTGCGCCCACGTTGACGCCGGATCCCATGGTGGTGTCGCCGATGTAGGACAGGTGCGGCACCTTGGAGCCCTCGCCGATCGTGGACTTCTTGATCTCCACGTGCGTGCCGGCCTTGGAGCCGTCGAGCATGTGGGTGCCCGGGCGCAGGTAGGCCCGCGGGCCGCAGTCGACGCCGTTCTCGATGACGGCCTCGATGGCGATGGTCTCGTCGATGACGCAGCCGCTGCCGACGGTGGTGTCGGTGAGGCGGCTGTTGGGGCCGAGCTGGCACTCCTCGCCCACGGTAACGTTGCCGATCAGGTGCGTCTGCGGCCACACGATAGTGTCGCGGCCGATGACGGCGTCGGGGCCGATCCAAGCCTGTGTGGGGTCGATGAAGGTGACGCCTTCGGCCATCCAGTGCTCGTTGATGCGGTCGCGCGCGATGGCGGTGAGCTGTGCGAGCTGGATGCGGCTGTTGACGCCCAGGCCGTCGCGGTAGTCATCGCAGTGGAAGATGGAGACCGCCTGACCGTGGCGTTTAAGGATCTCGAGCATGTCGGGCAGGTAGTACTCGGACTGCGCGTTGTCGTTACCGATCTCGTCAATGTGGGCGGCGAGCTGCGCGCCGTCGAAGGCGTAGCAGCCGGCGTTGCACTCCAGCAGCGTGGCGGCCTGCTCGGGCGTGCAGTCCTTCTGCTCGATGATGCGTTCGATCTGGCCGTCGGCGCCCAGCTTGATGCGGCCGTAGCCGAAGGGGTCGGGCGGGGTCATGGTCATGACGGTGCAGGCGAGCTCGCCGGTGGCGACGGTCTGTGCGAACTTGGCGACGGTGTCGGCGGTGATGAGCGGCAAGTCGCCGTTGAGCACGACGACGGGGCCTTGCGTGATGCCGCAGGCCTCGAGCGCGACCTTTACGGCGTGGCCGGTGCCCAGGCGCTCGGTCTGCTCGACGCACTCGACCTTGGTGGCGCTGTTGGCATAGGCGCCGTCGATGAGGGCGCGCATCTCATCGGCGTGGCTACCGATGACGACCACGACGCGGCTGCAGCCGGCCTTGATGGTAGCGTCGACGATCCACTGGACCATGGGCTTGCCCAGGATCTTGTGCGAAACCTTGCAGTGGTTCGACTTCATGCGGGTGCCCTCGCCGGCAGCGAGGATAATTGCGGTTGCGTCCATGTGATCTCCTGTTACGTTATAGAGACGTGTGTTTGGAAACGATACACGGCGCAATATGATACCGCAGGCATATGATGAGCGCGTAACGATTGATGCGCGACGGCCGATGTCGGTGCCGCCGGCGTGGTGTTTGCGCTGGTTGAGTATGGCGGCGGCGCTGCGGCGTTGACGTTTGAGCGAGGGGATGGGGGTGCCCGTGGACACCATGCGAGAGGAATCGGGCAACGAACCCGTCGCGGCATTTTCCATGTCGCATCCGGCGGTGCCGGCGCTCTACATGGTGCTGACGTTGGGGCTCACCATGTTCTCGATGCAGCCGGTGCTGATCGCGCTGTCGCTTGCGGGCGGGCTGGCGTACGGGCTTGCGACGCGCGGTGCTGCGCGCACGTTGGGGGCGCTTCGCTGGCAGCTGCCGGTGATTTTGATCATCGCGGTGCTCAATCCGCTGTTTAGCGCCTCGGGCTCGACGGAGCTGTTCCGTATTGGCATGCGTGCGGTGTATCTAGAGAGCATGGTTTACGGCCTGTGCATGGGCGGGCTGTTTGTGGCGAGCGTGCTGTGGTTTGAGGCGGCGGCATCGATGCTTGGCTACGACAAGGTGCTTGCGCTTTTGGGTAACGCCGCGCCGGTGATCGCGCTCATGATCTCGATGTGCGTGCGGCTTATCCCGCAGTTTTTGCGCCGCGGTCGTACGGTGCTGGCGGTGCAGGATGCGATTGATGTGCCTGGCCGCGCGCCGGCCGACCCCGTGCGCTCGCGCCTGCGGGCGTCGAGCGTGTTGATGGGCTGGGGCATGGAAGATTCGCTGGAGCGCGCGGACGCCATGCGCTCCCGTGGATGGGGCGCCGCGACACGTCGCACGACGTACGCGCGGTATCGGCTGGGTCGCGGCGATGTTGCCGCGCTGGTTGGGTTTGCGGTGTTTGGTGCCGCTGCGGTGGCGGTGGCATGGACCGCGACAACGCAGTATTCGTTTTACCCGCAACTATCGGTGCCGGCGCCGTGGCTGGGCTATGTCGTGTACGCTGCCTGGATGATGCTGCCCTGCGTGTTGCATGCGATCGATGAGAAGAGGTTCGGCTGATGGCTCGGTTGGATAGGGGACCGGTGTCGGGCGCGGCATACGGCCCGGATATGCCGGCGATTGAGGTGCGGAGCCTGAGCTTTGCCTACCCCGATGCGGATGCTGCGGTGCTCGAGGGACTCGACTGGTCTGTTCCCCAAGGTGCATTTGCGCTGCTTGTCGGCGGTACCGGATCGGGTAAGTCGACGTTGCTGTCGCTACTCAAGCCCGAGATCGCTCCGGCGGGCGAGCGCACTGGCGAACTGCTCGTGCTGGGCGAGAACGTCGCCGACATGGATGTGCGGGCATCGGCGGAGCGCGTGGGCTATGTGTTCCAGGATCCCGAGAACCAGATCGTGTGCGAAACCGTGTGGCACGAGATGGCGTTTGGCCTGGAAAACTTGGGGCTAGCGCGTGATGAGATGCGCCGTCGCGTAGCTGAGACCAGCTATTTCTTTGGGCTGGAAGATTGGCTTCACCGCGATACTGACACGCTTTCGGGCGGTCGCAAACAGTTGCTGTCGTTGGCGGCCGTTCTGACGCTGCGCCCGCGCGTGCTGCTGCTCGACGAGCCCACGTCTCAGCTTGATCCGGTTGCGGAGAAGAATTTCCTGCACGCGCTGTTTCGTGTGAATCGCGAGCTGGGCTGCACGGTTGTTGTGGCGACGCATCAGCCGCGCCCAATGCTCGAATACGCGACGTGTGCGTACCGGATTGAGGACGGTCGCGTGCGCGAGGTGGCGGATATGGCTTCTTTGGGACGCCGAGAATCGCTGTTTTCCGATGACATGTTGGGGTGGGGTGCCATCCGATGTGCAAATAAAGGAGTATTCAGCAGGCGTGAGGACAATTTGGGCTCTCTGGAGCCGCCCGGGGACGTATCGAGCGCGAAAAAAAGTTCGGAATTGGACAAATCGTCCGAATTTGTGGCGCAAACGTCGCTCGAGAACGGCTCGGAAGCCTTCTCGCGCACGGATGGAAGCAGAATACTCCAAAAAATGCACGGCGGGTCGGCTACCACCCTGTCGGAAGGCTGGTTTCGCTACGATCGAGCGTCCGGCTGGGTGCTGCGCGGGCTCGATGCTTCGTTTTCGGCTGGCGCGGTGCATGCAATCGTGGGCGGCAACGGATGCGGTAAGTCGACGATGCTCTCGGTGCTGGCGAAGACCGCCAAGCTGCAGCGCGGCCGCATGGTGCGCGAAGCGGCCTCGGCGGCGCTGCTGCCACAGAATCCCAAGGCATTGCTGGTTGCCGAGACGGTTCGCGATGAGCTGATGGAATGGGCCTCGACCTGCGGATACGACGAGGCCGCAGCACGGGAGCAGACAGCGCGCCTGGGTCTGGCGGGCTTGGAGACGCGTCACCCGTACGATCTTTCGGGCGGTCAGTGCCAGCTGCTTGCGTTGGCAAAGCTGCTGTTGATTGGCCCCGAGCTGCTATTGCTCGATGAGCCCACCAAGGGTTTGGACCTGGCCAGCCGCCGCATCATCGCCCGTGCCCTGCGTGACCATGCGAAGGCTGGCGGCACCGTCATCATGGCTACGCACGATTTGGACTTTGCCGAGCAGGTAGCCGACGACGTCGCCATGATGTTTGACGGCGAGATTGCCTGCGTGGAGCCCCCGGCCGACTTCTTTGCCGACAACGTGTTCTATAGGGCGTGATGGGATGACGGACTGTCGTTTCTCGCGTTTACTCACAAAACTGGAGATTCCGCTGTTGTTGGCGGTGCCGGCGGTGATGGCAACGGCGTTGCTGGCGGGCGTTGAGCAGGCGGCGCTCGCCATGCTTGTCGTGGTGGCGCTGGTGCTTGCGCTGTTCTTTGCAGGCTACGAGGCGTCGCGACCGGGCCTGCGCCAGATTATGCCCACGCTGGTGCTGGCGGCGCTGGCGGCGGCGGGCCGCATCTTGTTCGGCCCCATTCCCGACTTTAAACCCGTGAGCGCCATCGCCATCATCGCCGGGGCGACGCTCGGGCGTCGCAACGGCTTCATGGTCGGCGCGTTGGCGGCACTGACCAGCAATTTCTTTTTTGGGCAGGGCATGTGGACGCCATGGCAGATGTATGCCTGGGGCCTGGTTGGCTATGTTGGCGGTGCGCTGGCGCATGCCGGTGCGTTCGACCGTGCGGATGGAACCGTGCGCATGCCGGCGCTGATGGCGTACGGCTTTGCTTCGGGTCTGCTGTACGGCGTGGTGATCAACGCGTACGACATTATCGGTTTTGTACAACCGCTCACGTGGGCGGGCGTCGTGGCGCGTCTTGCCACGGCAGTGCCGTTCGATATCACACACGGCCTCGCGACCTGCGTGTTCTTGGCCGCCCTCTACAAGCCTTGGTGTCGACGGATCAACCGCGTTGTCGTGAAATACGGGCTGTAGGGCTGGTTGCGCCGGGGCGTGAATCAATACTTCCGAAGTACCATTTCAAAACTATGCCGGTTTACGGGGCTAGATTAGCGTAGGCCGACCATACCGGCTTTTTTCAAAATAGAGCAAGCCGTTTACCTGAGGTTTTATTATTTCGGAATTGCGTATGGTTGGGGGTTCGCGATTCAGCCCCGTAAACCGGCATAGTTTTGGAATGGCCGGCTGATATGACGGGCATCGTGGCCCTCAGAGAGCCAAATCGATCCGTTTTCCTCCGTCTCCAGACGTCCCCGGGGAATCAGTTGGCGGCGCTTGCCACGAAACTGGCCCATCTACTACGTTTAGCTTGATACCCCCGACCATGACCGCGTTTTATGAAAAACCGCAGGCTTTCTACCTGCACTGATAATTGTTCTCGGGGGAAGCGGGCACTGCGGGGCGCGGCAA
>URWC01000077.1 GCA_900551555.1 uncultured Collinsella sp.
TTGCAGCGACGGACCTCAGGACACTCTTACACCACGTCTGCGCGCGCGACCGTCGAAATGGCGATGAATACACGATTTTGATCTGACTGTTAGTCCTTATAATGGACATATGTTGCGTAACCTAAGCAAACACTATCTGTTTATATGTTGCAAGCAAAGTAGCAGTACTCATTTTTGCCATTATTTGGCCACGGACCTTGAAATAAGGGGTCCTTAGGGTTCGAATCCCATGCGCTGGGCCCAAACAAAAAACGGTCCCCTTGCGAGGACCGTTTCCAATTCAGTGGTGGGCGATGAGGGATGTCCGCGTGCGGCTCCGCCGCCCGCATCCGCTTCGTCGCTTCGCTCCTCGCGTGCTGCGCTGGAAAACGCTTCGCGTTTCCTCAGCTCCGCACCCTTGCGGGTTCGAATCCCATGAAATGGGCCCAAACAAAAACGGTCCCCTTTCGAGGACCGTTTCCAATTCAATGGTGGGCGATGAGGGATTCGAACCCCCAGCCTTGTGCGTGTAAAGCACCTGCGCTAACCGTTGCGCCAATCGCCCGTGCGGAGAGAGTATAGCAAAACAATCGCCTCATTCATCTCATATCCATTAAAGGTAACTGGCACGTGTCGCAGCGGAGCTGATTCAGTTGAGATTGCCTGAACATTCCGCCCCTCTTTACGCCCTCGGGTATACTCAAAAGCTACTGATTCGATTTGATGCCCAGCAACAGCAGAGGGGATAGTATATGTGCGGTTTTGTCGGTTTTGTCGGTGGGACGGATAACCAATCCGAGGTGCTCACCAAGATGATGGACCGCATCGTCCATCGCGGTCCCGACATGGGCGGTCAGTTTATCGACGGCCGCGTTGCCCTCGGCTTCCGCCGCCTGTCGATCCTCGACCTGACCGAGGCTGGCGCCCAACCTATGGCCAATGAGGACGGTAGCGTCGTCATTGTCTTCAACGGTGAGATCTACAACTTCCAAGAACTCCGTTCCGAGCTCGAGGCCAAGGGCTACAAGTTCCACTGCGGCGCCGACACCGAGAGTCTCCTGCACGGCTACGAGGAGTGGGGCGAGGCCGTCCTCGATCGCCTGCGCGGTATGTACGCCTTCGTCATCTGGGACAAAAAGAAGAACAAGCTTTTTGGCGCCCGTGACATCTTTGGCATCAAGCCGCTTTACTACTATCCCATGGCCGATGCGGGCGACGGCGCTCCGGGCGTGCTCTTTGGCTCCGAGATCAAGAGCTTCCTGGACTACCCGCACTTCCACAAGGCGGTCAACAAAAAGGCCCTGCGTCCGTACATGACGCTGCAGTATTCGGCAACCGAGGAGACCTTCTTCGAGGGTGTCTACAAGCTGCCGCCGGCGCACTACTTTACCGTCGATATCCCGACCGGCAAGATGAACATCGAGCGTTACTGGGATTGCGATTACTCTGCCGTCGAGAAGCCGTTCGAAGAGTACGTCGACGAGCTGGACGAGGTCGTGCACGAGAGCGTCGAGGCCCATCGCATCGCCGACGTCAAGGTCGCGTCGTTCCTCTCCGGTGGCGTCGACTCCAGCTACATTGCCGCTTGCCTCATGCCCGACAAGACCTTCTCGGTGGGCTTTGACTACAAGAACTTCAACGAGACCAACTACGCCAAGGAGCTTTCCGATAAGCTCGGCGTCGAGAACGTTCGCAAGATGATTACCGCCGACGAGTTCTTCGGTGCGCTCGAGGACATCCAGTATCACATGGACGAGCCGCAGTCCAACCTGTCTTCCGTGCCGCTGTGGTTCTTGGCCGAGATGGCCCGCAAGGACGTTACCGTCGTGCTTTCGGGCGAAGGCGCCGACGAACTCTTTGGCGGCTACGCCTACTACGAGGATACGGTCCCGGTGCGCAAGTACAAAAAGATGGTGCCGCTGCCCATCCGTCGCGCGCTCGGTAACCTGGCGCTGCATATGCCGTACTTCAAGGGACATAACTTCCTGGTCAAGGGTGCCGAGATCCCCGAGAAGTCGTTCCTGGGACAGGCTCTGGTATGGCCGGAGCGCGAGGTCGACGGCGTGCTCAAGCCCGAGTACAACACCGGCGACGGCGCCTTCGAGCTTGCCGCTCCCATCTATGCGCGCGTGAAGGGTCAGCCCGAGCTGGTCAAGAAACAGTACCTGGACATGAACATGTGGCTCCCGGGCGACATTCTGCTCAAGGCCGACAAGATGTGCATGGCACACTCGCTGGAGCTGCGCGTGCCCTTCCTGGACCGCAAAGTCATGGAGTTCGCCGAGCACATTCCCGACCGCTACCGCATCAACGAGAACGGCAACAAACAGGTACTCCGCCACGCTGCTAACAAATCGCTGCCCGATGAGTGGGCCACCCGTCCCAAGGTGGGCTTCCCGGTGCCGATTGTCTACTGGCTGCGCGAGCAAAAGTGGTACGACTATGTCAAGGAGTACTTCACCGCGCCGTGGGCAAGCGAGTTCTTCAATACCGACGAGCTCATGCACCTGCTCGATCTGCACTTTGCGGGCAAGGGCGATTTCCAGCGCAAGATCTATACGCCGCTCGTGTTCCTAGTGTGGTACAAGCGCTTCTTTATCGACGAGGACCAGCCCGCTGTTCAGGCTCCCTAGCCTCGGCTTACGAACGCCTGCGCGTAACGGCTCCTCCGGGAGCCGTTTTTGCGTGGGTGCGTTTCAGTTACTATAAAACCGTCCCTGCCAAATGGCTGAGAAAGGTGAAAGATGCACCATTCGGATTCCGCGACCGTGACCACGGTCGATACGCTTGCCAAGCTTCTCGATGTGTGCGGCGAGCTGCGCGCATCAGAGCAGGTTGACGAGCGCGCCGTGACCGGCTGCTCGTTTGATTCGCGCGCGGTCTCGGCAGGTGACGTATTCTTTTGCAAAGGTGCTGCCTTTAAGCCTGCGTTTTTGAGCATGGCGCTCGATGCGGGCGCCGTCGCATTTGTGTGCGAGGAGTCGCTGGTCGAGTCTCTGGAGCCGCTGGCGCAGGAGAGCGGTGCTGCGATGCTGGTTGTTGATAGTGTTCGCACGGCCATGGCCCTGTTGCCGCCGGAGGTCTACGACCGTCCCGACCACGACGTCAAGATCGTGGGCATCACCGGCACCAAGGGAAAGACCACGGCCGCTTTTATGCTCCAGTCCATCATCAAGGCGGCGGGCGAGTCCTGCGGCATGATCGGCTCGGTGAGTACCGACGATGGTATCGAGTGCTACGAGAGCACCAACACCACGCCCGAGGCCCCCGAGGTTTGGCGCCATATCGCCAACTGCCGCACGTCCGGTCGCCAGTCCATGGTCATGGAGGTCTCGAGCCAGGCGCTCAAGTACCAACGCGTCGAGAATCTGCCGTTTGACGTGGCGTGCTTCCTCAACATCGGCCGCGACCACATCTCGCCGATCGAACACCCCACGTTTGAGGATTATTTTGAGAGCAAGCTTAGGATCTTTGACCAGGCAAAGACCGCCGTGGTGAATCTGGGCACCGATGAGGTTGACCGTGTGCTAGAGGCAGCGTCGACGGCCGAGCGCTTGGTGACCGTTGGCGTCGAGCATCCCGAGGCAAGCCTGTGGGCGAGCGATGTCCGCATGCTCGGCTTTAACATCGAGTTCAACTTGCACGGCATGAGCGCCGACGAGCCCGAGGCGGGGGAGAAGGTCCTGCTGGGTATCGCGGGCGACTTTAACGTGGAAAACGCGCTGGTCGCTATCGCCGCTGCGCGCGAGATCGGCATCGGTATCGAGGCTATCAAGAAGGGCCTCTCCAAACTGCGTGTGCCGGGCCGCATGGAGGTCGTGGAGTCGAAGGACGGCCGCGTGATCTGCGTCGTTGACTATGCGCACAACCAGCTTTCGTTCCGTTCGCTTTTCTCGTCGGTCAAGCGCGCGTTTCCCGCTAGCCCCGTCATTGCGCTGTTTGGCGCCGCCGGCGGCAAGGCGCAGGAGCGCCGCGAGCAATTGCCACGCGAGGCCGCACCGTATTCCGACCTGATGATCTTTACGAACGAGGATCCAGCTCACGAGGACCCGATGAAGGTCTGTCGCGAGCTTGCCGAGCATGTTCCCGACGATACGCCGAACAAGATCATCCTCGACCGCGAAGCCGCTGTGCATGCGGCGTTCAAGGCGGCGCGCGAGGAGTACGTCAACCCCGATGCTCCCACCATTGTCTTGCTGCTGGCAAAGGGTGACGAGGAGCTCATGCACGTGGGCGACGAGTTCGTGCCCATCGAGAGCGACCTTTCGCTGGCCAATCGCCTGATCGATGTTACCCAGTTTGACTAATGAACCATGATGGCGGCGGCGCCCTGAGTGCGCTGTCGCCATAAGCGTGTTCCCTCAATCAAAACATGCCGTCCAAGTCCAAACCCTTCTACGTAAACGGAGTAACCATGTCCCACAATACCCTGCCGACCGTTGCCGAGCTTTCGGGCGAGATGCGCGAGCGCTTGGCCAAGGTCAAATACGTCTTTACCGACCTGGATGCCACGATGCTTGCACCCGGCTCGTGCGTGCTGCGCGACAACGACGGCAACCCCTCGACCAAACTCGTCGAGGCCGTCGTGGCGCTCGCTCGTGCTGGCATTCAGGTGGTTCCCACCTCGGGCCGCAACCGTACCATGATCCACGAGGACGCGCGCGTGCTCGGCCTCAACTCCTACATTGGTGAGATGGGCGGCCTGGTTATGTACGACCTCAAGGCCAACGATTGGGAGTATCTGACCGGCGACATGCCTTACGACCCCGTCTGCGGCCTCACGCCGCACCAGGTGATCGAGCAGACCGGCGTGTGCGAGAAGATCCTCGCCCGCTGGCCGCACAAGATCGAGTATCACAACGACATGTCGACCGGCTACAAATACCGTGAGGTCACCGTCGGCATGCGCGGCGATGTGCCCGACGATGAGGTTCAGGCCATCCTGGACGAGGCCGGCTGCGGTCTGATCTGGGCTTGCAACGGCCATCTGACTCACCTGTCCAAGCCGACGACGCTCGAGCTCGATCGCGTCGAGGACGGTCGCGCATTCAACATCAACCCCGCGGGTCTCAACAAGGGCGTTGCCATCGCGCGCTTCTGTGAGCACCTGGGGATCGAGCGCGAGGAGACGTTGGCGCTCGGCGACTCCGAGTCCGACTTCTACATGGCCGATCACGTGGGCACGTTCTGCCTGGTCGAGAATGGCCTGACGAGCGCCGGCGCGCCCGAGTTCCTGGCTGCTTGCGAGAACGCTTTCGTTACGCGCGGCAAAATTGTCGACGGTTGGGCGGCGACGGCAGAGCTGCTGGTCGCGGCGCGTTCGTAGCGCGGCGCCGCCGCACTTGGACATGTCTTTTCGAGAGAGACTGGTGAGGTAATGTCCGATATCGAGAATCCGGCAGGCGACACGCGCCCGATTGGCGTGTTCGATTCTGGTTTGGGCGGTCTGACGGTTGCGCGCGCGATTGCGACGGCGCTGCCGCACGAGTCCGTCTACTACTTTGGCGACACAAAGCGCTGTCCCTACGGCACGCGTACCGAGGATGAGGTGCGCTCGTTTGCGTTGCAGGCGGGTCGTTGGCTTTCGAAGCACGACGTCAAGATTATGGTCATCGCCTGCAACACGGCGACCGCTGCGGCCTTGCGTTTGGCCCAGCAGGTGCTCGACGTTCCCGTGATCGGCGTGATCGCGCCGGGTGCCCGTGCAGCAATCAACAGCACGCGTACGCGTCGCGTGGGCGTGCTCGCTACCAACCTCACCATTCGCTCGGGCGCCTACACGCGCGCCATTCAGGATCTAGATGCCGGCGTCGATGTATACGGCTGTCCTGCCTCGAGTTTTGTCGAGGTTGTCGAACACGAGCTCGCCTCGGGTGCACATCTGCAGGAACAGTGGCTTGAGAACGAGGACATCTTCGATACGCCTGCCGTGCGTGCGCTGGTGGGTGCCACGGTTGAGCCGCTGCGCGACCACGGTATCGATACCGTGGTGCTCGGCTGTACGCATTTTCCGCTGTTGGTGGGACCTATCCGCCATGCGCTGGGGCCTGGGGTGCGCGTCGTGAGTTCCGCCGAGGAGACCACACGCGAGCTGACCGATATCCTCACGCGCCGCGAGCAGCTGGCGGGCGACGCCGCCGAGCCGCAGCATCGTTTTGCCACGACGGCCGATAACATTGCCGAGTTTGCGGTGGCGGGTAGCTTTATCTTTGGTCAGCCGCTCAAGAGCATCGAACATATCGATATCGATGAGCTGAAATAGATGTAAGGCAGCCGCCAAAGCCTTCGCCACATCTTTTGCCGAAAGGATATTTCTATGGAGTACATGCAGGTCAACCGCGCCAACGGCCGCGCCGCCAACGAGTTGCGCCCCGTTAAGCTCACCCGTGGCGTCATGAAGCACGCCCACGGCTCGTGTTTGGCCGAGTTCGGTGACACGCGCGTGCTGTGCGCCGCCACTATCGAGGAGGGCGTGCCGGGCTGGCGAAAGGGAGCTAAGGCCGGCTGGGTGACCGCGGAATACGCCATGCTGCCGGCGTCGACCGGCAAGCGCTGCAAGCGCGAGCACGCCAACCGCAAGGGCCGCTCCATGGAGATCGAGCGCCTCATTGGCCGCAGCCTGCGTACCGTCGTCAACATGAAGGCGCTCGGCGAGTACACCGTCACCGTCGACTGCGATGTGATTCAGGCCGATGGCGGCACGCGTACAGCGAGCATCACCGGCGCCTGGGTGGCGCTGCACGACGCCCTCGCCATGTGGGTCGAGGCGGGCAAGATCGAGCGCATCCCGCTTATCGGCCAGGTGGCTGCCATCTCCATGGGCGTTGTCGACGGCAACACTCTGCTCGACTTGGATTATTCCGAGGACAGCCATGCCGAGGTCGACATGAACCTCGTCGCCACCGACACCGGTGAGATGATCGAGCTCCAGGGCACCGGCGAGCAGGCGCCCTTCGACCGTAAGCGCCTCAACGCCCTGCTCGACCTGGGCGACAAGGGTATCGCCGAGCTCATCGAGCTTCAGCGCCAAGCCATCGCCTAACCTGCCAAAAAGGGACAGGTTTAATTTGGTAGGTTTCATCTGCGGAGACGTCTAGACACAAGACTGCCGTTGATTGAGAGGGGAGAGGCAGAGGCCCTCGTCGCCCTCGGCGCGGCATTGCTATAGAGACAAGGAGGCCACTCATGGCACTTGAGAAGATCGACATTGACACTCTCGACCCGGCGGCGACCATCGTCGTGGCAACGGGCAACGCCCATAAGCTCACCGAGATCGAGGCCATTTTGGGCAAGGTCATGCCCGAGGTGCGCTTTGTGGCGCTCGGCCAGCTGGGCGATTTTGAGGACCCCGAGGAAAACGGCACGACGTTTTTGGAGAACGCCATCATCAAGGCGCAGGCTGCGGTTGAGGAGACGGGGCTTATGGCCATCGCCGACGATTCCGGCCTGGTCGTCGACGCGCTGGACGGCGAGCCCGGTGTGTATAGTGCGCGCTATGCGGGCGTGCACGGCGACGATGCCGCCAACAATGCAAAGCTGCTCGTTAACCTGGAAGGCGTGGCGGACGAGGATCGCACCGCGCGCTTTATGAGCGTCGTTGCGCTCATCGACACGGATGGTCTGGTTACCTATGGCGAGGGCGCCTGCGAGGGCGTTATCGCGCACGAGGGCCGCGGCGACCATGGTTTTGGCTACGACCCGCTGTTCCTGCCGGTCGACACGCCGGGCAAGACCATGGCCGAGCTGACGGCGGACGAGAAGAACGCCATCAGCCATCGTTTCCACGCGCTCGAGCATCTGTCCGCCAAGCTGACGGGCGAGGAGTAGACCGTGCGTGCGGTGGTGCAGCGCGTGCTCAACGCCGGCGTGACGGTCGACGGCGAGTGCGTGGGCCGCATTGGACGCGGCTACCTGGTGCTGCTGGGTGTGGGCCATGGCGATACGCGTGCCGAGGCCGACAAGCTGTGGGGCAAGCTCCGCCCAGAACTTTGCAAAGCCCTTGCGCTCTCTTGCTCCACAGCACGCTTTTTGCCTGTTTGCCTGATAAAATTTTCAGCCCTGATAAAACAGCTCGTTGGTCACAACCGCCAGCGGCCCGATGTATTCCAGCTTTTCAGCCAGTTCTGAGACACGGATATAATTTTCGTCGTAGGCGGGGTCGTACCGCTTGCAGGCGGCGAGGAATTTTTCCCGGAAGTGCGGCAGCTTGAACATATACCCGTACAGGATCAGATGATCCGGCGTGAACATGGTCAGGCAGCTGCCCACCACATCGGCCAGCACCTCAATGTCCGCATCCAGCGCCTCCCAC
>URWC01000078.1 GCA_900551555.1 uncultured Collinsella sp.
TCCCGCAGGTTCTTCTTGGCATCGGTGATCTCGTTGGAAATGCCGCGTGCCTCGTCAAACGCCGCCTTCATGGTCTTGTTGCCCCACGTGAGCTTGCGAATGGTAAGCTCATCGGCCTTGTTGTGGGCCAGACGCAGATTCTCGGTACTGCGACGCAGATCATCCTTGGTCTTCTCGAGCTGCTTAATGGCAGCATCAATCTCCTTGATCGCCGACTCGAACTGCTTGCTCGCCAAGTTGTAGTTGCGCGAGAAGCCGTCCTTGAACTTCTCCATCTTGGCTTCGAAGTTCGTGACGTCGATATTCTGCTGCTTGTACTCCGCTAGCTCCTGCTTATAGCGCAGCGAACCCATGGCGGCGTTGCGCAGCAGCGTAATCATGGGAATGAAAAACTGCGGACGGATCACGTACATCTTCTCGTAGCGATAGCTCACGTCGACTATCCCTGCGTTATAGAGCTCGCTCTCGGGCTCCAGCAGGGTGCAGAGCACCGCGTACTCACAGCCTTTCTGGCGACGATCGTGATCGAGTTTCTTAAAGAAGTCCTCGTTTTTGTGCTTGGTCGCAGTCTCGTCGTTCTCGTTTTTCATCTCGAACATAATCGAAATGACCTCGTTGCCGCTCGCGTCGCACTCGCGGAAGATAAAGTCGCCCTTGGTACCCTCGGACGCATCGTTATCTTTCTCGAAGTACGCGTTAGGAAACGCCGTCATGCGCAGACGGTTAAACTCGGTCTCGCAGTGCTGCTCGAGCGACTCGCCCACCATCTTGGTGGACAGGCGGACCTTCATGTCCTTCAGGCGCTCAATCTCTTCATCCTTGTAGCGGATCAGTTCATCGCTCGCGCGCTTGGCTTGAGCAAGCTCGAGCTCATGCGCCGCCTTGGCCTGCTCCTCGCGCGAATCGCGCACTGCCAACTCACTCGTCAGTTTCGCACGCGCCTCATCGCGCTCTCGCTCCGCCGCGGCGACCGCCTCCGACAGGTTCATTTTTGCCATCAGTTCCTGCTCGCGCAGCTGGGCACGCAGACCCTCGGCCTCTTGCTCGGACTGTGCCTTAGCGGCGGAAAACTTCTCTTGTACCGTCGCGCGATAGTCAGTAAGCGCGCGCTCGGCCTCGCTGCGAGCGGCATCGAGTTCGCGCTGCGACTCAGCCGCAGCGGCGGCAAGCGCCATCTCCTGGGCCTTGTCCGCCGCGGCAAGCTTGGCCTGCAGCTCGGCAATCTGAGCATCACGTGCAGCTAAATCGTTTTGAGCAGCGTTGCGCGCCGCCGACTCGGCAAGCTTTGCTTCGTCATCTTTGCGCCCAAGCTGCGCACGCAGGCTATCAATCTCACGCTGGAGTTCGGCATTTTCCTTTTGAGCATTGGCTCGCGCCTCTACCGCCGCGCGCTGGCTTGCACTCTCGCGCTCTGCGGCAGCGCCCTCGAGCTTAGCGCGCAGCTCGGCAAGCTCAGCATCGCGCTTGGCAACCTCTTGCGCCAGCTGCTGAGCCGCAGCGTTCTTCTGCTCAACGAGCTGAGCGTTGCGCTGAGACTCTGCCTCCTGCAAAGCAGCCGTCGAACGCGAGCGCTCAAGCTCCAGCGCCTGCTCGCCCTCGCGCTGGACTGCCTTCACACGCTCATCCAGGTCGCGCGAAAACTCGGCATCACGCACTTGCTTGACAATATCCGCATAGCCAGATGCATCGACCTTAAAGACTTCGCCACAATGCGGGCACTTGATCTCATTCATAGCAGCTCCTCGATGGACGCAAATTTCAACCGCCTACACTCTACCGCGCCGCACGGACAAAAAAGGCGCCGCCGCCATAATGGCAACGGCGCCAGAACCACCACAAAGGCGCACTGTGTCCCCTTTGTGGTGGTTTGTGTGGTGGTTCGAGCATTACAGTCCAAAGAAGCCCAGGATTTGATCCCGACTTACGGGCTTGTACTTGTTGGCATCGAGACCGACATCGTAGCGAAAGATAGGGCGTTCGCGGTCGCGGTTGCGCACGTTGGTGCGGTCTCCTCTGCTGTGGATATGCCCATGCAGCATAATGGCGCCACGTGCCTTGCCGTTCCAGCTGAGCATGGGGTAGTGGCTCATAACCAGACGATGGCCCTTGGCATAGCCGGGAGCAATCTCCAGGTAATCGCGCACGTCTTCCCAAATCTGCGGTACGTCGGAATCTTCCCAGTCGCCGTCATGGTTACCGCGGATGAGCGTCACGTTCTGGCATTCGATACGCTCGCGCAGGCGCACCGCCTCCGCCAGGGGCAAACGATAGGTAAAGTCACCCAGAATATAGAGGCGGTCGTCCGCAGCCACGCACTCATTGATGGCATCGATGACCTTGCGGTTCATCTCCTCGACCGAATCAAACGGCCGATCCATGTCGTGCAAGATATTCGTATCGCCCAGGTGCAGGTCGGCGGTAAACCACATCATCGTCTGTGTCCTCATTTCGCAACGCGTCTAACACGTGCCTAGTATACAGACGCTCTGGCGCGTCGGTTAGCCAAAGAGCCCGCCGAACAAACCTCGGCGGCGTTTGTCTTGCTTTTTCGAAGCGTAGCCCTGCGCTTTCTTGTCTTGCCGCTTCTCACGGTCCTGCTCTAGCTCATCGTCATCGAGTAGCGTATCCCACTCAAACGGATCGTCTGTCAGATCGAACAGGTCATCGTCATCAAACATGGCAGTCTCCCATACCGATTAGCGAGCATCCACCACATAGAGCCCAACGCGCACCTGATGCCACGGGCTGCGCTCGGGGGCAACCTGTTGCACGCGGGCCTCAAATACGTCCTCGTGGCCGTAATACATCATCAAGGACAGTGGGCCGACCTCGTTTCCCGGAACATAGCCAAGCTTGGTGTTGCCGTAATAAATCGCAACCGCCTCAGGGTCATGGGGATTATCGCGCTCGGCACACAGCGTCAGCTTATCGCCCGCTTTAAGATCGCCCAAGACCAAGGCGCCATCGGCATACTGAAATCCTGCAATGTGAAATGACAGAAGAACACGCGAAGGCTCGTACATAGCAACTCCCCTAACGGCCGGATAAACCGGTGTGTAACCTTATTGAGAAGTCTACGGTCCCGTGCGGACACAAATACATCCTGCCTGCGCCTTTCGACCGTTTGTCGCTACGCCATCTGATTCTAATGCACAAACATGCGCACGAATTTGTGCTTCCAGCTTGCGTAGGGCGCATACCGAAACGGCACGTCCAGCCAGGTTGCCTTGTTCACGATGCTCTTCTTGTGGCTAAACGTATCGAAGCTCTCGCGGCCATGGTACTGCCCCATACCGCTCGCGCCCATGCCGCCAAAGCCCATATGGCTCGTAGCCAAGTGCATGATGGTGTCGTTGACGCAGCCGCCGCCAAAGGGCACGTAGCGCACAAAGCGTTGCTGAACCGAACGGTCCTGGCTAAAGATATACAGGGCCAGCGGCGTCGGACGATCCGTAATAAACGCTTCGGCCTCGTCTAGGCTCTCAAACGTCAGCACCGGCAAGATGGGACCGAAGATCTCCTCCTGCATCACGGCGTCATCGGGGGCCACGCCGTCCAAAATTGTCGGCTCAATCTTGAGCGAAGCCTCGCGCGCGGCACCTCCAAGCACGACCTTATCGGGATCGATCAGCCCGCGCGCACGCGCAAAATGCTTGGCGTTGACGATATGTCCGTAATCCTCATTGTCGAGTGGATGTTCGCCAAACATGCGACGGACCTCCTCCTTGATGAGGCCCAGCAGCTCGTCGTGCACGCGCGTATCGACCAGCAGGTAGTCGGGCGCCACGCAGGTCTGCCCCACGTTGAGCCATTTACCAAAGGCGATGCGCCGTGCCGCGACCTTCAAGTTTGCCGTCGCATCCACGATACAGGGGCTCTTTCCGCCCAGCTCAAGCGTCACGGGCGTAAGGTTTTTACTTGCGCGCTCCATGACGAGCTTGCCAACCGGAACGCTACCGGTAAAGAAGATCTTGTCCCAGTGCTCATCGAGCAGCGCTTCGTTCTCGGCGCGCCCGCCCTCGACAACCGTCACCAGGCGCGGATCAAATGCCTCTTCACAGATTTGCCTGAGCACCGCGCTCGATGCCGGAGCATAGGCGCTCGGCTTGATGACCACGGTATTGCCCGCGGCAAGGGCGCCAGCGAGCGGCTCGAGCGTCAGCAAAAACGGATAGTTCCAGGGCGCCATGATGAGCGTGACGCCATAGGGCACGGTTTGCGTTTTGCACACGCTCACGGCGTTAGCGAGGTCGCACGGACGCAGGCGCGGACGACTCCATCGGGCCACATGCGCAATCTGATGTCGAATCTCGGAAAGCGATGTGCCAATCTCGCACATATAGGCCTCGTCATGCGACTTTCCCAAATCGGTCTTGAGCGCATGAGCGATATCGGCCTCGTGGGCCCGCACCGCATCGCGTAAACTCACGAGCGCGCGACGTCGAACATCGACATCAAACGTGGCGTGCGTCTTAAAGTAGGCGCGCTGATCGCCGACGATGCGCGCAATTTCCTCGGTGTTCATGGCACCCTCCTAGTTCTCGTCCTCAAACATACCACCCGCGACGACCTCGTACATATGCTCGAGCTCCGAGCGGTCCATCAAAAGTGGAACGGGGTACAGGGGATTGGCCTCGGCATCGGCATGGGCCGCCATTTGCGGAATATCGGAGCGGCGAATACCCGAGACATATTTGGGGATTCCCAGGGCCTCGTTCATGCGGTCGACCCAATCGATAAAGGCCTCGGCCGCAAGACTGTCCTGCGCGGTAGCCGGCGCAATGCCCGCCATGCGAGCAAGATCGGCAAGCTTGGGGGCGGCGGCGTCACCATAAGCGCGAAGCATGTGCGGCAGGATGATCGCGTTGGCCAAACCGTGCGGAATTCCGTATCGGCCGCCTAGACTGTGCGCGATGGCATGAACGTATCCAACATAGGAGCGCGTAAAGGCAACTCCCGCCTTATACGCCGCCGAAAGCATATTGCGACGAGCGCACATGTCGTCACCATGCTCATAGGCCTCGAGCAAATTGTCGTGGATAAGCTGCACCGCCTGTCGCGCCATCTTACGCGTATAGGGCGTGGTGCTTCGCCCGATAAAGGCCTCAACGGCATGCGTCAGGGCGTCCATGCCCGTCTGCCCCGTAATGGAAGCGGGCAAGCCGCACGTAAACTCGGGGTCGTGGACTGCAAAACGCGGGATGAGCACAAAGTCGTTAATGGGGTATTTGTAGTGCGTCTCGTCATCGGTAATTACCGCCGCAAGTGTGACCTCGCTTCCCGTGCCTGCCGTGGTGGGGACGGCGATGAGCAGCGGCAGGCGACGATGAATCCGCAGCAGGCCGCGCATCTTGTTGATGGGCTTGTTTGGCTGCGCAATGCGTGCGCCTACGCCCTTGGCGCAGTCCATGGCTGATCCTCCGCCAAAGCCGATAATGGCCTGGCAGGCGCTCTCTCGATACAGGGACGCCGCCTCCTCCACATTCGAGACCGTGGGATTCGCACGCGTTTCGGCATAGACCGTAACGCCAATCCCCCTGCATGCGAGCGCCGTCTCGAGCGGTGCCGTGAGCCCCAGACGGGCAATGCCGGGATCCGTCACGATAAGGACCTTCTGGATCGAGCGCTTTTGAAGCACCGCGGGCACATCCTCGGCATGCTCTAAAATGCGCGGCTCGGTATAGGGCAGGATCGGCAATGCAATGCGAAAAACCGTCTGATATGTTCGGCACCAGGCACGACGGGCTAGATGCATAAAGGAAACTCCTTCATTTGTTGATAGGTCAACATTTGCTCGCCCGATTGTACTCAGCGGCGGTCAAAGACGGCCTGCCAATCGTTAATCAATCAACATCTTCATATCTCAAAATTGTTTTATTAAAAATCATTCCTAATAGGCTTCACATTTGGTTGCATTTATGGATAATAGAACTCGTCAAGACGCACGTCCGGAGAGGGCCCTTACGGGACCGGACGAGCGCACAATCGCCATCGATCGAAAGGATCGAATCATGAAGTTTGTTTGCCCCGTTTGCGGTTATGTGGAAGAGTTCGACGGCGACCAGCTGCCCGAGGACTTCAAGTGCCCCCAGTGCGGCGTTCCCGGTTCTCGCTTCCTGAAGCAGGAGGAGGGTCAGCTCGAGTGGGCTGCCGAGCACGTCGTGGGCGTCGCCAAGATGGAGGGCGTCTCCGAGGACATCGTTGCCGACCTGCGCGCCAACTTTGAGGGCGAGTGCTCCGAGGTCGGTATGTACCTGGCCATGGCGCGCGTCGCTCATCGCGAGGGCTATCCCGAGATCGGCCTGTACTGGGAGAAGGCTGCCCACGAGGAGGCCGAGCACGCTGCCAAGTTCGCTGAGCTCCTGGGCGAGGTCGTGACCGACTCCACCAAGAAGAACCTCGAGATGCGCGTTGAGGCCGAGAACGGTGCCACCGCCGGCAAGACCGATCTTGCCAAGCGTGCCAAGGCCGCTGGCCTTGATGCCATCCACGACACCGTGCACGAGATGGCTCGCGACGAGGCCCGCCACGGCAAGGCTTTCGCCGGCCTGCTCAAGCGCTACTTTGGCTAAGCCAAACGCCTGAGACATAACCTCTAGCTCAATGAGGCCCGGACCGTATTGGTTCGGGCCTTTTTCGTGCCTCACAAACTTGTTAACTCCCTGAAATAGGACCGCCTTCGGCATAGGTTTCTCGTCAAAAACTAAGTGAGTAGACTTTTTGGAACTTGCCAAGCACGCCATCCATATTGCTTTATAAAGCCGCAGGTAAATGACTTGTTGCAAAACGGTCTGGTCGCGAAAGTGCCAAAAGTCTACTCACTTAGAACCGCAGCCGTCCACGGTCGAGCCCTTTTGTGTCTAACGGGCATCTTTTCGCCGATTTCTCCCAGTTTTGACCAGTCAACGAATAGCTCAGACCGGAGTAATGCCTCGGCCCTTTGCTCATCCGGGCTTTTATCACGATATTCAACATCGAGCATCCTGCATACGGCCTTAACGATCGCGCGGAATCTATCCTCATCGGATATCTGTCTGTGTGTCAGGAGAAGTACATCGTAGCCCATGGCTTGAAGGGCTGTCATGCGGTCAGCGTCACGCAAGCCATCCCCTGCGCGTCCGTGCGAGGCCTTTCCCTGACATTCAATGGCCACCTGTCGCCTGCCGTCCGGCGAAGACAAAAGTAGATCGATATACACACGGGACTTTCCCACAATCGCTCGAGCACTTGTGCTTAACGTCACTTCGACATTGAGCTCTATACCGCAAAACCCTTCGCCTCCCAAGGCTCGCGGCAGTCCAAGCAACAAATACGCCTCGACCTCAAAAGGCGACGCGGCACCCAATGGAACGAGTTGTGATACCGCCATAAATCTATTGCCGTAACGCATCCCGCAAACATCTGAACAAAAACGGTCAAGGTCTCCGCCCAAAACCAAAGCGTCTCGACGCCATAAATTTGAGGCAGTGCCGTCCTCGGACGGGCAGCGCACCCAACCGAACGTTGTCGAAATCGCACCTGAATCAATTGCACGCCTAAGCTCCGCCTCAAGTGCCGCCGGCAGAGCGCACACCGCAAACAAGCCACACATCTCCGCCAATACCAAAAGAAGCTGAAGATCCGTCAGATGCCGCGACATGATGAATGCCGTCAGCAGAGGAGACGTAACCAAAAACCCATGCTCCGTTTCCAGCACGGATTCCCTGGGGAGCTCACCAAGAAACAGCCGCTGCCTAATGCTGGCAGGACAAGTCCGTTTGTTTCTCGTCCGAACCAATGTATACAACGGAAAGCCGAACACAACCGCAGCCGTCGGGTTACGGGCGAGGTCATATCGCTGCCGGTCTTCTTCCGGCCGTGGAAGCGGCGGACATAGAGCGCGGACCTGAGGGGGCAAACGCCAATACCTAAAAGCCGATATGTCACAAAGTAGATCCTTCATACGCACAGGAAACCACGAATTTCAACCCAGTCAGTCACACATTGGCGCGAACGCGCCAAAAATGGTGCCGAACGGACTGCCAAGTTTTCAACAGCCCTCCCAAACTGGCCAAAAGCTTGCCGAGAGCCGGACGAAGTCCTGTTGAAAACCCCATTTTTTTCTCATGCAGAAGCTTTGCGCGACAAGTGAGTAGACTTTTTTGAACATCCCGAGCAGCCCGGTCATCCTGCTTTTCAAAACCGACGCTCCTATAAGTTGTCAAGAGGCAGTTTGCGGGAGCGCTCTCTCCA
>URWC01000079.1 GCA_900551555.1 uncultured Collinsella sp.
GAGCGTCCGGCTGATAACCGGGAGGTCACAAGTTCGAATCTTGTCAGGTCCACCATCAAAACTGTGAAGAGCCCTGGGGCATTGCCTCGGGGCTTTTTTCTTGTCTGCGATAAATCTCATTTTGGTTTTGTGTGCTGTGCGAAAGTTTGGGTAGTATAGCTATTCAATGCGGCGGACTGCCGCGTGTTAACCGCTACGTACCGGAGGTGTTCCATGGTTCGTGTCGACATAGAGACCATCGTCATGGCCGCCGGTCCCGTGCCATCGCTTATCGTGCTTCGCGAGCGCTGCAGCAAATCGGACTCGCCCGCGCCACTGCGTTCCCTTTCCATTCAGACTGGTTCGTTTGAAGCTGCTGCCATCAGCCGCGGCATCGATAGCGGTCGCGCCGAGCGCCCGATTACCCATGACCTGTTGCTCGATACTGTTGGTGCCCTGGGTGCCAAGCTCGAACGCATCGAAATCGTTCGCGCCGAGCCGCCCGTGTTTTACGCGACGGTTGTCGTGTTGGCCGATGGCAACGAGCATAAGATCGATGCGCGTCCGAGCGACGCCATCGCCCTCGCCGTACGCAGTAATGCCCCCATGTTCGTTGAAGACGACATCATGAATCGCCTGGGCACCGTTTCTGCCCATGCCGAGGAAGTCGACGACGAGCAAGAGTTCGAGAAGTTCGACGAGTTCGTCCATACGCTCTCCCCCGATGACTTCTAAATGCGGGGCGTCCAGGCTGCGGAGCGTTCGCTGATGGCCGGCGGTATGTCGGCTGAGGCGGCGACCATTGCGCGCGAGGCCCAGATGCGCTCGGAGGCTTCTGAGGCGGCTCGCATTGCCTATGTGACGCAGGCCCGCACGCTTCGCGAACGCCGCGGCTCGTTTATCAAGATGGTTGTCGTCTCCGCCCTTGTCGCGGCAATCTGTTCGCGCCTTCGTGGTACAGTTGGTGCGCTTGGGTTTTCGATCTCTACGGGCCTTATGATCTGGGGCGTGGTCGATGCGGTCATGCTGACCAGTCAGATCAAGGTACTCGACAAGCGCGCGATGGATATGATGCGCGCCCGCGACGCTGCCGCTAAGATCGCTGCTGAGGCACAAGAACTGTAACGACGCCAGACTCGATGGGAAGGTCTAAAGATGGCACAGGATATGCAGGACGCCGGTAACGTCTCCGCCGAGCTCGACGCCATGGTGTGCGATCTGATCGGCGCGTTCTTGGACGACCTTGCCGCCGGTGAAAACCCTGGCGTGGTCGTGGCAATTGAGGACGCCGCTTCCAACCGTTATCTGGCGGCGCTCGACGAGGACGGCGAAGAGGCGTGCCTCGAGGCGGCCACCAACTTTATCTCCGAGCACAAGATGGGTCTTAAGGACGAGGGCCTGGGCCGTATCGCTCGCTATGCCATCGGCTACACCGGCTGCGTCGAGATTGACGGCGGCTATCACGATGCTCTGCTCGTGAGCTTCTTCGAAACCACGCTCGAGAGCGGTTTTTCGGCATATGTGCTGTATGAGGGCATGGGCGCCGGCGATGGTTTTATGTGGAGCGACCCTGAACCTGCAGGTGAGGAAACCCCTCTCATCTAAAATCGCTAAAATAAACGAGTTTTCGGTAAAAGGCTCAATATTCCCGCCGAGCGTTGCATTGCTGGGTGGGTCGCATACGCGTGCCGGTTGTATATAGATAGAAGATAGGGGAACTACATGCGCGTAGACAATCTGAGGAACATCGCCATCATCGCTCACGTCGACCATGGCAAGACGACGATGGTCGACAAGCTCCTGCGTGCCACGGACGCCTTCCGTGCCAACCAGCAGGTCGAGGACCGCGTCCTGGATTCCAACGACCAGGAGCGCGAGCGCGGCATTACGATTCTCGCCAAGAACATCTCTATCGAGTACAAGGACGTCAAGATCAACGTCATCGACACCCCGGGCCACGCCGACTTTGGCGGCGAGGTCGAGCGCGTGCTGCGTATGGCCGACGGCGCCCTGCTGCTGGTCGACGCCTTTGAGGGCCCCATGCCCCAGACCCGCTTCGTGCTGCGTCACGCTATCGACACCGGCCTTAAGATCATGATCGTCATCAACAAGATCGACCGTCCGGGCGCCAACCCCGAGAAGGCCTACAACGACTGCCTGGACCTCATGGCCGACCTGGGCGCCACCGACGACCAGCTTGAGTTCGCCATGGAGCACGTGGTCTACGCCAGCGCCATGAACGGCTTTGCCCGTCTTGACCCCAACGACGGCAACATGGACATGTACCCGCTGCTCGATATGATTATCGACGACATGCCCGCGCCCGAGGTTGACGAGAACGCCCCGCTGGCCATGCAGTGCGTGACCATCGACCACTCCAACTTCGTCGGCCGCATCGGTATCGGCCGCGTGTACTCTGGCGCCATCCACCAGGGCGACCAGATCCTGGTTGTCAAGAACGACGGCTCCAGCGCTACCGCCACCGTCAAGCAGCTCTTTACCTTCGACTACCTGGGCCGTACCGAGTGCCAGGAAGTCGGCGCCGGCGACATCGCCGCTGTCGTGGGTATCGACCGCACCGATATCGGCGATGTCTACACCGATCCCGAGAACCCTGTCGAGCTCGAGCCCATCGAGATCGACCCGCCGACCCTGTCCATCGTCTTTGAGGCTTCGACCTCCCCGCTTGTCGGCCGCGACGGCGACATCGTGGGCGCCCGTCAGCTCAAGGAGCGCCTGTTCAACGAGGCCGAGAACAACGTGACCATGAAGATCGAGGAACTCGAGGACAAGAGCGGCGTCGAGGTCTCGGGCCGCGGCATTCTGCACCTGTCCGTTCTGATGGAGTCCATGCGCCGCGAGGGCTTTGAGTTCCAGGTCGGCCGTCCCCGCGTTCTGTTTAAGAAGGACGAGAACGGCAACAAGATGGAGCCCGTCGAGCAGGCCGTCGTCGAGTGCCCGGACGAGTACTCGGGCAAGGTCGTTGAGGTCTTCGGCACCTCCGGCGGCATCATGACGAGCATGGATACCTCGGGCATCGTGACGCACCTCGAGTTTAAGATTCCGACCCGCGGCATCATGGGTCTTAAGAACCGCATCATGAACGTCACCCACGGCGAGGGCGTGTTCTACCACACCTTCCTGGAGTACGGCCCCTATGCCGGCGAGATCGGCAACCGCCAGAACGGCGCAATGATCTCTATGACCACCGAGAAGGCCGTTGCCTATGCCCTGGGTACGCTGCAGGAGCGCGGTCAGCTGTTTGTTGAGCCAGGCACCGAGTGCTACGAGGGCATGATCGTGGGCGAGCGCAGCAAGGCTGGCGACATGGTCGTCAATATCGCCCGTACCAAGAACCTGGGCAACCAGCGCTCCTCGACCTCCGATATCTCCGTTCAGCTGGTGCCGCCCCGCACCTTCTCGCTGGAGGAGGCGCTGGAGTACATCGCCGACGACGAGCTGGTCGAGATCACTCCCAAGAACATCCGCCTGCGCAAGCGTCTGCTCAACGCCACCGACCGCAAGAAGGCTGCCGTTCGCGCCGGCCAGGTCAACAAATAAGCGCTGGGCTTTATAGCGACTAACAAGAAAGGGCGTCGACCATCGCGGTCGGCGCCCTTTTTGTGCAGTGGACAGGTTCGTTTGCACCACAGCTGGGGCGGTTATCCCTCCTAGCGGCTTTCCGGTCAAAGTTAAGTTGTTTAAACATATACATAATTCTACAGAATATAACTGCTTTAATGCAAACCCGTTAACAGGTAAATACCAACTGGTATTACATTAAAAGACCTCTTTACCTGCGGTTTACATGACTGGTATCTATATTATATTTTATGCATTGTGGCATAGACGAACCGTCTTAGAAGGTGCTCCCCAATGGGTTCTTGCAATGCGCTAGGTAGGTTCTCGTTGATGTTGGGGCTTGTGTTCGATCCGACGATTCGCCGTATTCCACACTGTGTTGTAGGAATTAAGGGACAACTATGGATGCACACCGCTCGCGGTCGCTGGGTATGGCGGCCCTGATCTTCATTCTAATTAGCCTCACCGCCGCAATTTTCCACGGCGCAGCCCCTGTGCGCGCCGAGGATGCGACGATGCCGACGCCGATTGCGATTGATGAGAATACGGCGGACGTTACGGTTGGGCTGTATGCCGATAAGGATCGTCAGCAGCCTCTCGGTCAAGAGGGCTTACCCTCGATTACGACAGCCGATACTATCTACGGTTTTATGGAAGCTCGTTTTCATGAGAATTGTGGGCCTACACCTGAAAGGCTTGAGGCGATTTATACCTTTCCCGACTCGATTGTTGTGAACGACAACGAGGGCGGTATCTTAAGGACGGATGATACCGAAAATGCACAAAGGATGGGAACTTGGTACATAAAGGATAACAAGGTCGTTTTTAATTACGATGCCAGCTATCTCAGCGGTCATCCCTCTTCGCTCTATGTGCGCGTCAATTTCGAGTTTGAGCTTAAAGACAAAGATGTAGATGACGGCAAAAAAGTCGAACTGAAATTTCCAGGCGTTGGCGAAACTGTGCCGATCGAGATTCAAGATGGCGCAGTTGATGGAAACAAATCAGGTGTCTTTTCCCAAGATAGCAGTACTGGAAATGCCAAGATAACTTGGACTATTAATCTGAGTGTTACGTCGCACGCAACGGATGTAAAACTGGTCGATACGCTCGGTGACTACCTGGACTTTGAGCAAAGCAGCTTCAAGCTCGATGGAAATCCTCTTGGTTCGTCCGTGAGCATCGAAGAGCGAACTGCAACGTTGTCGCTAGGTAACCTTTCTCGGGGCGACCATACCGTTACCTACGAAACGACAGTTAGCAAGAACTTGTCTCTTTCTAATGGCACACCTACGCAAGGTAGGAATAGCGTGCAAGCAACCTGGGGAAAAGCAAATCACCAACAATCTCTTACGATTAAAGGGGCGTCGGAACCGTTTCAATACGACATGATTCAAAAAGAGGCTGGCTCCGGAACATCGTCTGTCATCACTTGGAAGGTTGTGCTCAACGGGGGGTCTCTCAAGGCCGATATGTCTGGCTACACCTTTACCGACAAGCTCGATGGCAAGCAGGATTATATTGGCAGCTACACGGTCTACAAGGGCGAGACCGCCGATGAAAACCAAAAGATTGATGAGGGAACGCTGAGCGAGTCAGGGGATTCATTTAGCTATACGTTTAATCCAAAAGAGGGCGATCGGTATGCGACCTATTGCATCGTCTATCAAACTAAGCTGAAAGATGAGAATTCCTACGAAAAAGTTAGTAACACGGCAAGTGTGAAAAAAGAAGACTCCGGTCTGCCCTCTGGTGAAAGCACCGCATACTACATCCGTCCTTGGACGGGCAAAACCATTAGCAAAACGCTGCTTAATCCGGATGAGGCATCTCGGACCGGAAAAGCAACTTGGCAATTACGCGTAGAGCTCCGTGATTACGTAAATGCGAAAAACCCAACATCCATTCTTATCAAAGATACCATGCTGGCGGCTTGGAAGCAGACTATGGGGCCGGATACCTCCGATGGCCCTTCACATGTAATTACCATCGGGGATACCAAACTGGACCAAGGTGTCGACTGGGACTTTGAGCGAGGCAAAGATCCGTCACAGAAGAGCAACCAACATAACTGCAATATCCTAATAACCAATATGGATAAAGTCAAAAAAGCACTGGATAAAGACCCTGAAGTGGTTATTACGTATAAAACGGTGACCGACGCACTTCCTGGTTGGTACTCTAACTTTGCCTCTGTTGATGGGTTTAGCGGCTATTCTGATTACGTTTTTTACTATGTTGAAAGCGAAACGGAGCCTTCGGTCGAGAAAAGCGTAAAAATAAATGAAGACGGCTCGCAGGCACGGTGGGTTGAGGCGTTTGACTGGAAATCAGTGGATGGCTCGAACGACAAAGGTGCGTGGATTGTCGACTGGACGGTCTATGTCAATCGAGTTAAGACGCCTGCCGATGAATCTTATGGCGCGGGCAAGCTTAATGGTAAAGATGTCGTTGTTAAAGATGAGCTTCCTGATGGAATGAGTTATATCCCCGGTTCGGCTAAATATTCTTTGTATTCAAATCCCTACGGGACGGCGGTGCCCGGCCGCGAATGGGAACATGAGAGAGAAAAAACCGAGGATTCGGATGTCTTGCTGACGCCCGCCGTTGATCGTCGAGAGGTTACGTTTTCGATTCCAACGGAAAAGTTGGGTAACAATACAGGCTATGTGAAGCTGACGTATGCAACTGCTGTCAAGAGGTCAGTGGTCGACACATCAAAGAACCTCGGCGAGCTTACGAACTCGGCGAGTGCGAGCTCGGATAATAAGGAATTTAAGGCGGGCTCTGGTACCGTACAGATCAAGAACGACGTATTGTCAAAGACCGGTACGTCGGTAAGTAATAGCAAACGAATTCACTACACCATTTTCGTTAACGAATCGGCGCTAGACCTAAAAGGCGGAACCGACTATCTCGATCTATACGATGTGATGGATTCTAAGTGCACGTTTATCCCCTCGTCGCTTAGCGTATCTGAGCACGATAACGGCGAATGGCGTGTGCTGACAAAAGAAAAATACGGGACGGCTCTTGACTCGATTGGCGAGGGCGCTGGAAAGCAGCAGCGATTGACGTTGAGGCTTCCCGATGAGAAATACCTGAAAGTCGAATATGAAGTTCTGTCCGGTGAGTCTGGTAACGTTTCCCTTTCCAACGAGGCTCAGCTTGAAGGTGTTGCAGGCGGGTATGTGAAACACGAGCGTGAATATGGCATAGATGCCGGCGCATCGGGAGGCGGAACGGGGTACGGCATTGTGGTCCACAAAGTGGATGAAAAGGACGTTACTGCGCCGTTGGCTGGGGCCACGTTCACACTCTATGCGATTGACATGGACAAGGTGCAGGGCGGCGCCGGTGTTGATGACGCAAAGACGGCTTTTTCTACCGAAACGACCGACTCTAACGGAAACGCGACTTTTGGAACGAGTTCGGACGCCATGGCTTCCTGCAAGCTTTACTGCCTCGAGGAGACGACGGCGCCTGCTGGATATCGCGTCGCCCAACCAACATGGATTCTGCTCAAGGGCAACGCGGACGAGGAGCAATACGAGCAAGCCATGAACAGGGCGAAATCTCTGCTTGATGCCAATACGGAGATAACGTCAGATGCAGAGATTTGGGTGTATGACGCGCCCCTTGAAGGCAAAGCGACGATAAAAGCAAAGAAAGTGCTTAAAGGCGGAACCTTCAGGGAAGGGCAGTTTTCGTTCGCGCTTAAGGACGCCGAGGGCAAAGTGCTCCAGACGGTGACCAATAATGACAAGGGAAATGTCTCCTTTGACGTCAAGTACAACAAGGCGGGAACCTATACCTACACCATCTCCGAGGTCGAGCCCGAGGGCGCCGTCGACCATGTTAAAGATCACATCACCTATGACAGGACCGTGTACAACGTCACGGTTAAGGTAACTAATGGCACGGACCAGCTCGACGCCCTAGTTACCTATAACGATGGCTCTCAGAATCCGCCGACCTTTACCAACAAGTACTCGACTACGCTACCTGAGGCGGGCGGGGCTGGCTTGACTATGACATATCTTGCCGGCGCTTCGCTGTTGTGTTTTGCCGCGACGTGGATGCATGCTCGTCGCCACCGTGGTCTTGATCGAGATGGTCGCCGTGAGTAAACTGCACCGCCGCTTGTTGACCGTCATGATGGTGGCCATGACGACTATCCTCGCTTTTGCAGCGTCGCCCGAGACGGCCCGTGCTGCCGATGCCGGAGCCATCACGATTAGCGGCGACGTCGCGACGCAATACGATGCATACCAGCTCTTTTCGGCAACTGTTACCGATAAAGCCGGCTCCGATCAAAAGGTCGCGACGGACTTGGCGTGGGCGAGCGATGCAGCTCGTCAGGCTGTCCTTCCCGTTCTTTATGATACGGGGTTTGATAGCTCGGCATCGACGGCGCAAGAGGCTGCCGAGTGGCTGAATGCCGACGGACATATGTCGACCGCTCTGGCGGCAAGGCTCGCCTGTGCGATTTGCAATGCAGGTGCCGCTTCTGTTCCCCTCAACGCGGGTATGGCGGCCGAGCTGCCCTGTGGCTACTGGCTCATCGTCGCCGACGACGACGCCATCGACCAGGGCGAGGCCGGCACCGCGCCGATCATGGCCCTGGTGGGCGGCGGCGCCGTCACCGTCAAGCCCAAGGCGGCGAC
>URWC01000080.1 GCA_900551555.1 uncultured Collinsella sp.
CCCCCTACAACCGCACCGGCTTCGCCCGTTAAACGGGCAACACTAATACTTACGTAATTCATTTCTTCGAAAGGAATCGAACCATGGGTGTTAACCTCTCCGGCCGTAGCTTCCTCAAGCTTCTCGACCTCACCACCGAGGAGATCGAGTACCTGCTCAAGCTCTCCAAGAACTTCAAGGATATGAAGCGCGCTGGCGTTCCGCACCGCTATCTCGAGGGCAAGAATATCGTTCTGCTCTTCCAGAAGACCTCCACTCGTACCCGCTGCGCCTTCGAGGTCGGCGGCATGGATCTGGGCATGGGCGTCACCTACCTCGATCCGGGTTCGTCGCAGATGGGCAAGAAGGAGTCCATCGAGGACACCGCCCGCGTTCTCGGCCGCATGTATGACGGCATCGAGTTCCGTGGCTTTGCCCAGGACGACGTCGAGGAGCTTGCTGCTAAGTCCGGCGTGCCCGTGTGGAACGGCCTGACCACTGAGTGGCATCCCACCCAGATGCTCGCCGATATCCTGACCGTCCAGGAGAACTTCAACTACGACATCAAGGGCAAGACCCTCGTCTTCATGGGCGACTGCAAGAACAACGTCGCTCGCTCCCTCATGGTCGTCTGCTCCAAGCTCGGCATGAACTTCGTGGCCTGCGGCCCCGAGGAGTGCATGCCCGCCGACGACGTCATCGAGGCCTGCAAGCCCATCGCCGAGGCCAACGGTTGCACCATCAAGCTGACCACCGACGTCAAGGACGGCGTCACCGGTGCCGACGTTATCTACACCGACGTGTGGGTCTCCATGGGCGAGCCCGACGAGGTCTGGGCCGAGCGTATCGCTCAGCTCACCCCGTATCGTGTTACCTCCGAGGTCATGGCTATGGCCAACCCGGGCGCCATCTTCCTGCACTGCCTGCCCAGCTTCCACGACACCAACACCACCATTGGCGCCGAGAAGTGCGAGCAGTTCGGCATCACCGAGCAGGAGGTCACCGACGAGGTCTTCGAGAGCCCCGCTTCCAAGGTCTTCGACGAGGCCGAGAACCGCATGCACACCATCAAGGCTGTCATGTACGCCACGCTCAAGTAAGAGCATCTAGCATCTCGCTCGGGGTGTCTTGCTGCACACCCCGAGCGGCTTTGTCTGGTAAATATCTCGCACCAGGCGGCAGGCACGGCACGGAAGAGCCGCTTCGGGCGAGATCAGTAAATGATTTATGAAGGGGGGATGAGAACTATGACTGAGACCGCTAAGAAAAAGCGCGGTATGCCTTCATCGTTCACCATTCTTCTTGCTCTGCTGGCAATTGTCGCAGTGATTACCGTTATCGTCTCCGGCACGTCCGGTGGCGCGGTTACTGCCGCCCGTCTGAGCGATTTCTGCACCGCCCCGATTAAGGGCTTCGCTGACGCTCTGCCCGTCTGCCTCTTCGTTATGATCCTGGGCGGCTTCCTCGGCATGATGACCGAGACCGGCGCCCTGGACAACGGCATCGCCGTCCTGGTGCAGAAGCTTAAGGGTAATGAGATCATGCTCATTCCCGTGCTGATGCTCATCTTCTCCCTCGGTGGTACCACCTATGGTATGTGCGAGGAGACCGTTCCCTTCTACGCCTTGCTTGCCGCTACCATGATGGCCGCTGGCTTCGACCCGATGGTCGGTGCCGCCACCGTCCTGCTCGGCGCTGGCTGCGGCTGCCTGGGCTCCACGGTTAACCCGTTCGCCGTCGGCGCTGCCGTCGACGCTCTGACCGGCGTTGGCATTGAGGTCAACCAGTCCATCATCATCGGCCTCGGTGCCGTCCTGTGGATTGTTACCACTGCTATGTCCATCTTCTTCGTCATGAGCTATGCCAAGAAGGTCAAGGCTGACAAGGGTTCCACCATCCTGTCGATGCAGGAGCTCAAGGACGCCGAAGAGGCTCACGGCAAGGCTGCTTCCGAGGTTCACAATGAGGTCAAGCTCACCGGTCGTCAGAAGGGTGTTCTGATCGCCTTTGCCTTCACCTTCGTCGTCATGATCGTCGGCTTCATCCCGCTGGCCGACCTCAACGAGGGCGTCGCCAACTTCTTTGACGCTGGCGCTGTCTACGATGCCGACGGTAACGCCGTCGTCCAGGGCTGGTCTGCCCTGATCACCGGCCTGCCCATTGGCCAGTGGTACTTCGACGAGGCTTCCACCTGGTTCTTCCTCATGGCTGTCCTGATCGGTATCATCGGTGGCCTGTCCGAGAAGCAGATCGTTAACACCTTTATCACCGGCGCTGCCGACATGATGTCCGTTGTTCTCGTCATCGCCCTCGCTCGTGGTATCTCCGTCCTCATGGCTAACACCGGCCTCGACGTCTACGTCCTCGACGCTGCCGCCAATGCCCTGGCTGGCCTGTCCGGTGTGATCTTCGCTCCCATGAGCTTCCTGGTCTACTTCGGCCTGTCCTTCCTGATCCCCTCGACCTCCGGTATGGCCACCGTCTCCATGCCCATCATGGGACCGCTGGCTGTTAAGCTCGGCTTCTCGCCCGAGGTCATGGTCATGATCTTCTCCGCCGCCATCGGTGTCGTGAACCTGTTCACCCCGACCTCCGGCGCCATCATGGGCGGTCTCGCCCTGGCCAAGATCGAGTGGACGACCTGGCTCAAGTTTGCCCTTAAGCTCATCGTCGCGCTCTCCGTCGTCTGCGCCATCATCCTGACCGTCGCCTGCGTGTTGCTCTAAGTACCCAACGGGTACCCCACGGAAACCTTGACGATCCTGTAAAGGATCACCTGGTCATCGTCTGTCCGGTGGGGTCAACCCACCGGTAGACTCCTACCTTTAGCCCCCTTCCGTTCCGTGCGCGGGAGGGGGCGCTCTTGTGTTCCGGCGTTTTACCAAACGCCGGAACCACTCGACGCTGCAAGCCCGCCAGAGCGGCAATCTGACGTTCAATCGTCGGGCATGGCCAAAAGGCCTATGCCCTCCTCTTTCACGTCACCTTGCTCGCTCTGGCGGGCTTTCGCTGACTTTTGCTCCACCTGCGGCGCTGCCATTGTTGGTGCTGAGTGCCTTGTTTCCCGTCCCAAATGATCTACCCCGGGTCCCCGGTGGTTGCGGTGGGCGTGTTTGGTTGGTGCCTGTTGATGGTCTGGGTATCGGGGAGGGTCTGCTCCGTTATAATCGCCTAGAACATTAAATGGAAACGGGACGGGAGCCATATATGCGCCAGGGTTTCGACAACGCGAAGTATATCGAGCTGCAGGCTGCTCACATTAAGGAGCGCATCTCGCAGTTTGGTGGCAAGCTCTATTTGGAGTTTGGCGGTAAGCTGTTCGATGACTATCATGCGAGCCGAGTGCTGCCGGGTTTTGAACCGGACAGCAAGTTCCGCATGCTCAAGAGCATCGCCGACGATGTCGAGGTTATCATCGCGATCAACGCGAACCACATCGAGAAAAACAAGGCTCGTGGTGACCTCGGTATTACCTATGACGAGGATGTGCTGCGCCTGGTCGACCTGTTCCGCGGCAACGGCTTTGCCGTCGCGGCTGTGGTCATCACCCAGTATGCCGGCCAGCCCGCTGCCGATGTGTTCCGCAACCGCCTGAACGCGCTCGGTATTCCCGCCAAGCTGCACTATCCCATCGAGGGGTATCCGCACGATGTCGATCTGATCGTGTCCGACGATGGCTACGGCAAGAACGAGTTTGTCGAGACCACCCGACCGCTCGTCGTGGTCACTGCCCCCGGTCCGGGCTCGGGCAAGCTTGCCACCTGCCTGTCTCAGCTCTATCACGAGCACAAGCATGGCACGGCCGCCGGCTATGCCAAGTTCGAGACCTTCCCGGTCTGGAACCTTCCCCTCACGCATCCGGTCAATATTGCCTACGAGGCCGCCACGGCTGACCTCGACGACGCCAATATCATCGATTCGTTCCACCTTGAGGCCTACAACAAGACCACGGTCAACTACAACCGCGACGTCGAGGCCTTCCCGGTAGTCCGTGCCCTGATGGAAAAGATCCTGGGCAAGAGCCCCTACCAGAGCCCTACGGACATGGGCGTCAATATGGTCGGCTTTGCCATCACCGATGACGATGCCTGCCGCGACGCTTCCAAGATGGAGATCGTCCGCCGCTACTTTACCGCGGTCGAAAATGTGCGCCGTACCGGCGTGGGCGATGAGCAAGTCGACCGTCTCAAGATTATTATGAAGAAAGCCGGCATCGATAAGAACTACTCACCGGCGCGCTCGGCGGCCCTCACCAGGGAGCAGCTGACGGGTGGTCCCGTGGGTGCCATGGTCATGCCCGATGGCTCCGTGGTGACCGGCAAGACTTCCACGCGCCTGGGCGCCGCGAGCTCGCTCATCATGAATGCACTTAAGCATGTCTCGGGCGTCGACCTTGAGCTCGAGGTCATTAGCGATGAAGCGATCGAGCCCATCAGCAAGCTCAAGACGCATTTCCTGGGCAGCAAAAACCCGCGCCTCCACACCGACGAGACGCTTATGGCGCTGTCGATCACCTCGGCCACGAGTGAGACGGCCGCTCGCGTCCTTTCGGGCCTGGAGCAGCTGCGCGGTTGCGATGCCTTCTTTAGCGTGATTATCTCGCCGACGGACGAGACGGTACTGCGCAAACTGGGTATCAACGTGTGCTGCGAGCCCAAGTTTGAGCGCCGCGGTTTCTTCCATCGCTAAGTTTGAAGCACCGCGGTAATTGCATTGCATTTTGGCCGTATCGGGTTAGCGCCCGGTACGGCTTTTTGATCAATAAAGCGCCTATTTCGGCGAAAAATAGCTGTTTACCTGCCTAGAAACAATTTGAGCGGTATACAATAACCGTAACTGTTTCATCCTTAGCGGGATGCCGCATGATGGATATTACCTGCCATCGTGAGGTGTGTCGGTCGCGCACGGCGCGTTAGATGCTCGTGCTCGGTTTGAGGAGGCTGCTATGGCGGGCAAGGGTCGTGCGAGTGTCAACGATATGAAGCGTGTCGAGGTGCTGGTGTTGATGGAGATCGACCAGCAAACCGAAGACAATGGCGGGCCGTATGGTTTCTCGCGCAAAACGCTTGCCGAGCGCGTGGGGGTTTCGCCGTATCGTGCCCGCGCCGCAATCGATCGCTTGGATTCCGAAGGCATGATTGATGTCGTCTCGCGTTATAGCGACGACGGCGGTCAGCTTGCAAATGGCATTTGCCTCACCGAACGTGGCGAGTGGTATCTTGAGGGCGTCCGTACCGGCATGCTCGTTCAAGAAATGCTTGAGGACGAGGTTGCTGATCGATAGCAGCATGTAACCCTTGCCATAGCGACGCCGCCTGGGAAACCGGGCGGCGTTTTGTTTCAAGATTGAGAAATGCAATCTCACGCGAGAAAAATTGCGAACGGTCCGCGGCGCGAGTATTACAATGAAGACCCGTAAGATGTGGATAAACAACTTCTACGGGAAGCGCAGGTAACTCAATATGACCAAGCATGTGTTCGTAACCGGTGGCGTGGTTTCGTCTCTGGGCAAGGGTATCACCGCGGCCTCGCTGGGCCGTCTGCTCAAGTCGCGTGGCTACAAAGTAACGATGCAGAAGGCCGATCCGTATCTGAACGTCGACCCCGGTACCATGAGCCCCTTCCAGCATGGTGAGGTCTTCGTTACCGAGGATGGTTACGAGTCCGACCTGGACCTGGGTCATTACGAGCGCTTTATTGATGAGAACCTGACCCGCGATTCCAACTTTACGACCGGTGCCATCTACAAAAGCCTAATCGCCCGCGAGCGTCGCGGCGACTTTTTGGGCGGTACCGTGCAGGTGATTCCCCACGTCACCAATGCCATTAAGGACAAGTTCCGCCGCATCGAGGAGCAGACCGGCTCCGATGTAGTCATCACCGAGCTGGGCGGCACGATTGGCGACATCGAGTCCCAGCCGTTTGTCGAGGCCATCCGTCAGTACCGCAAGGAGGCTGGCCCCGAGAACGTCTGCTACATCCACGTGTCGCTCGTTCCCTATATCGCCGCCGCCCACGAGGTCAAGACCAAGCCCACACAGCATTCCGTCAAGGAGCTCCGCAGCTTTGGCATCCAGCCCGATATTATCGTGCTGCGCTCCGACCACCATATCGATGACGCTATCCGCGGAAAGATCGCAAGCTTCTGCGACGTCGACACCGATTGCGTCTTTACCAACGAGGACTGCGCGAGCATTTACGATGTTCCGCAGCTGCTTGCCGAGCAGGACTTTGACCTGCGCATTTGCGAGCGCCTGGGTCTGGACCCGCGTGAGCGCGACATGAGCGAGTGGAACGAGTTCCTGCGCAAACAGAATCACGCCAACCATCACGCCGACAAGGTGAAGATCGCCGTCGTGGGCAAGTACACGCAGCTGCCCGATGCGTACCTGTCGGTTATCGAGGCCCTGCACCATGCGGGCGTCTTCTACGATCGCCATGTGGACGTCCAGCTGGTCGACGGCGAGAGCCTCGACGAGCAGAATGTCTCCGAGGTTCTGGGCGACGCCTCGGGCATCCTGGTCCCCGGCGGCTTTGGCAAGCGCGCCCTGGAGGGCAAGATCCTCGCGGCCGAGTTTGCCCGTGAGCACAAGATCCCGTATCTGGGCATTTGCCTGGGTATGCAGGTGGCCGTGTGCGAATTTGCGCGCAATGTCGTCGGCCTTGCCGGCGCCAGCTCCTCTGAGTTCGATCCGGATGGCCCGTATAGTGTCATCGATCTGATGAGCTCGCAGGAGGACGTGACCGAGAAGGGCGGCACCATGCGCCTGGGCGCCTATCCGTGCAAGCTCGCCGCCGATACCCTTGCTCGCGAGGCATATGGCGAGGAACTCGTCTACGAGCGTCACCGTCACCGCTTTGAGTTCAACAACGCCTTCCGCGACCAGCTCGAGGACGCCGGTTTGGTTATCTCGGGTCTGTCGCCTGACGAGCGCCTGGTCGAGATGGTCGAGCTGCCGCGCGACGTGCATCCGTGGTATGTGGCAACCCAGGCTCATCCCGAGTTCAAGAGCCGCCCGACCAACCCGCAGCCGCTGTTCCGCGAGTTCGTACGCGCTTCGATCGGCCAGCACGAGGGTGTCGACCGTCTGCAGGTGACGCCCATGAACCTCGCTACGGACTAAGGGTGCCGGCGAATAAGGAACATACCGAAGCTACTCCCTCGTCGCTCGCCGTGGCGGCGGGGGAGTATCTCGATTACCTCGCGGTCGAGCGGGGTTTGGCGCGCAACACGATTGCGGCCTATCGTCGTGACCTGACGACGTACTGCGCCTATCTGGAGCGGGCGGGTATTGTGTCTTTTGAAGAGGTGACTCGTCAGGTCGTGGAGGGCTTTGTCGCCGACCGTTGCGATGGGGGCTATTCCGATGCCTCGGTGGAGCGTGCGCTTGCAGCCGTGAAGGGCCTGCATGCCTTTTTGGTGCGCGATGGGGCTGTAGCCCAAAATCCAACGGCGGCGTTGCGCCTGCCTAAAAAGGCTGAGCGTTTGCCGGAGTATCTATCGGTGGAGGATGTCTCGGCTCTGCTCGATCAAGACTTCCCCGAGGGCGAGATGGGCTTGCGCGACCATGCCATCTTGGAAGTGCTCTACGGATGCGGTTTGCGTGTGAGCGAGTTGGTGGGGCTCGATGTGGGCGATATCCATATTGACGATGGCTTTGTACTCGTTCGCGGTAAGGGCTCAAAGGAACGCCTGTCCCCGCTGGTGGGAAGCGCGGCGCGAGCTCTGATGCTCTATGTAACTGAGGGACGTTCTCGCTTGGCGGCCCATGCCCGCGGAACCGAGACCTCGGCGGTCTTTTTAAATAAGAACGGACGTCGCCTGTCGCGCCAGGCCGTGCATGCGATATGCGAGCGGTATGGGCGTCAGGTGGGGCTGGTGGGGCTCCATCCCCATACCTTGCGCCACTCCTTTGCCACCCACATGCTCGCGGGCGGTGCCGACCTGCGTGTGCTGCAGGAGATTTTGGGCCATGCCGATATTTCGACCACGCAGGTCTACACGCATGTCGACCGCACGCAACTGACCGAGGTCTATCTGGCGGCGCATCCGCTGGCGCATCGTTAACACATCGCTGGCCTGCATATTTATAGGTATTTGGGGACGGGCCCCAGATTGCTGCGGCGTGCTTTTGCGCGCGCATGGGCAATCTGGGGCCCGTCCCATTTTTCGTGCAACTGT
>URWC01000081.1 GCA_900551555.1 uncultured Collinsella sp.
ACCATGTGGCCGGCGGGGCGCCCTTATCTGTTTTGTGGTTCGCGTGCTAGCGGGCCTGCTTGACCTTGGCTGCCGCCTCGACAAACGACTTCCAGAGGTTAAAGTCGGTTTCGAGCGTCTGCCAGGTGTATTCGGGATGCCATTGCACGCCCAGGCAGAAGGGTTGGCCTTCGACTTCGATGCACTCGGGCACGCCATCGGTTGCCTTGGCGACCAAGCGCGTGCTTTTACCCAGACGATCGATGCAGCAGTGGTGTGCGGAGTTGGTCTGGATAAGCCTGTGCCCGCCAAGCGCGCGCTCCAGCAACGAGCCCGGCACGACCTCGACGGGATGCACGGGGTCGTTGAGCACGTGGGTATGGCGCCACTGCGTGCGGCCCTCGCGCGCGCCCAGGCTTGGCACGTCCATGCACAGGGTGCCGCCGGTGGCGACATTGAGCAACTGCGTGCCGCGGCAGGTGGTAAAGAGCGGCTTTTTGGCGCGGAGCACCTCGCCGACCAGCTTAAACTCAAAGCTATCGCGGATCTTGCAGCAGAGGGTGGGGTCGTAGGGTCGATCATCGCCCCAACGTTTGGGATTGACATCGGGGCCGCCGGGAATGGCGATGCCGTCGGCGATATCGACGTAATGACGGATGACCTCAATGTCCTCGGTGATGGACATCTGCAGCGGCAGGCCGCCGGCGGCAAGGATGGCATCGACAAAGACGCTCGCAATCTCCTCGTTGGGGGAGAGCGTCTCGCTCAAATAGGGTTTCGCTTCTTCCCAGCGTGGTGCGACCAGGATGAGCGGACGGTCGGCGGGATCGACGTCGACGTGCGGAGTGTAGGACGATGAGGTGCGGGTTCCGATCATGGGCGTAGCTTTCGAATCCGGGTGGACATGGCACAGGGGTGGCGCGGAGCAAACGTTACTGATGAATTTGCCCGCGTGGCAATTGGGTTAGTGACCCTTGATGGAGTTGAGGAAGTCCTGGGCGCGCTTGGTCTGGGGGTGGTCGAAGAACTCGTCGGGCGTGCCGGTTTCCACAATCTGGCCGTCGGCCATAAACACGACGCGGTCGGCCACGCGGCGGGCAAAGTTCATCTCGTGCGTGATGACGATCATCGTCATGCCCTGCTGGGCCAGACGGACCATGACCTCGAGTACCTCGTTGATCATCTCGGGATCAAGGGCGCTTGTGGGCTCGTCAAAGAGCATGGCCTTGGGCTGCATGGCGAGTGAACGGGCGATGGCCACGCGCTGCTGCTGGCCGCCCGAGAGCTGTGCGGGCACCTTATCGGCCTGCTCGGCAACGCCCACGCGGCTCAGCAGGTCCATGGCGCGCCCACGAGCCTCCTCCTTGGACACGCCCAGTACATCGACCGGCCCCAGCATGACGTTCTGCAGTACGGTCATATGCGCAAACAGGTTGAACTGCTGAAACACCATGCCCAGCTCGGCACGCATGCGGGCAAGATCCTTGCCCTCCTGCGGCAGGGGCTCGCCCTCGATGAGGATCTCGCCCGAGTCGATGGTCTCCAAGCGGTTGATGGTGCGGCACATGGTCGATTTGCCTGAGCCCGAGGGTCCGATCACAACGACGACCTCGCCGCGGTCAACCGAGAGATTGATGTCGTTGAGGACGTGTAGATCGCCATAGTGCTTATCGACGTGCCTGAGCTCGATCAGCGGCTGATTGCCGGTGGAAGAGGTGCTCTGTGCCATGGTGCTCGGCTCCTTATGACTCGAAATGGTAAAGCGTTAGCGGATGATGGTCGCGCCGGTCTTGTGCGAAATGTAGACAGCGGCCTTGTTGATCGCGACGTTGATGAGGATGTAGATGACCGCGATAACCAGGTAGACCGACACGAGGGCGTCGTAGTTGGTAATGAGCACACGGGCATTTTGCATGAGGTCGGGGTAGCTCACCACATAGGCGACGGTGGTGTCTTTGACTACGACCACAAGCTGTGAAATCAAGGACGGAATGATAAACCGAATAGCCTGCGGCAACACGATTTTAAAGGTGATTTTAGCTTTGGAGAGACCGAGTGCCTGGGCGGCCTCGACCTGACCGCGCGGCACGGCGTTGACGCCGGCACGGAAGATCTCGGCAAGTACGCCAGCTGCGGCGAGCGCGACGGGAAGCGTGAGCATCCAAAACGACGGTAGCGCGATCTTGTACTGGGGCAGCACCAAAAAGAAGAAGTAGATGAACAGCAGACTCGGCACACCGCGGAAGAAATCGGTGAGCACGCGGCAGACCAGCTGTAGCGGCTTGATGCCGCTGGTGCGGCCGAGCATAAGGGCTAAGCCCAGTACCAGCGCAATGACACCGGCAGTGAGTGCGACTTTAACGGTGCCCTCAAAGCCGGCAAGCAGGAACTTCCAGGTGGTGAGGTGCGTAAAGAAATACCAATAGTGAACCGAAAGCTGGCCGGTCACATAAAAGCGCTGCAGTACCAGGACGACGAGTGTGGCGACGGCAACAAGCGAGATGGCGGTGCCGATGCGAATCTTGGTGCGCATCTTGGGGCCGGGAGCCTCGTAGAGCGCATCGCGCATGGTGAGCGCGGAGGTGGAGTGCTTGCTCATCGGAGGATCCTCACCTTCTTATCGATGTAGTTGCCAATGTGGCTCACCACAAAGGCCGTGCCCAGGTAGCCGAGTGCCGAGATAAAGAACGCGGCGACGCCGCCGAGCGAGCGGGTATTGATGTAGCTCACCACGCCGGTGAGCTCCTGCGGTTTAAGCGGCACCTGGCTGCCGAGCGCGGTGGTGAGCATGACGGCGATAAAGAGGTTGGTCATGGGCAGCACGCTCGAGCGCAGCGCCTGCGGAATCACGATTTTGGCGAGGATACGGTTAAAGCTCATGCCCAGCGAGCGGGCGGCTTCCACCTGGCCGACGCCGACGGTGTTGATGCCGCTCATAAAGTTCTCGGAGCCAAAGGCCGAGCCCAAGAGGACCGTGGCGACGATAACGCAGGTGCGGTAGGGCAGGACGACCTTGAGCGGCGGCAGTGCGTAGACGACGATGATGAGCAGCGCGATGCCGGGGATGTTACGGAAGACCTGGACATACAGGTCGCCAAAGACGCGCAGCGGCTTGAGCGGCGACACGCGCATCACGGTGACGGCGATGGCCAGCACCATGGCGATGACAAACGACTCAAGCGTCATGCCCCAGGTTGCGAGCAGCGCGTCGATATAGTTCTGGCCATAGAGCGACCAGAGCTCGGAGAGACTCATGCGGACCTCCCGCCGATAAGGAAAGGGGCTCCCGTGTGTACGGAAGCCCCGACAACTCAGTGAGGAAACAGTTTACCGCAATAAAGCGCATCATGCGTTTCCGTATGGTTTCGTTGCGGCCGTTACCAGGCTCGCTGCCTAGGCGCCGATCTCGGGCAGTTCGGGAACATTGGTGTCGCCCGTACGGTCGCCGATGCAGATCTGCCACAGCTCGGTCCAGGTACCATCGTCCTCGATCTTCTTAAGGAAGTCGTTGACAAAGGCGACGCCGTCGGAATCGAGCGGCAGGCCGATGCCATAGGGCTCCTTGCTGCCGAAGGGCTTGCCGGCGATTTTGTACTTACCGGGCTCGCGGACCAGGGCGCTCTGCTGCATGTTGTTATCGATGACGTAGGCGTCAACGCGGCCCTGCTGGAGTGCCTGGCGGGCCTCCTCGTCGGTCTTGAACTCCTGCTGGCTGGCCTTGGGAGCGAACTCCTCCAGGATGGCGGGGCCGTTGGAGCCGGACTGGACGGCGACGTTCTTGTCGGCCAGGTCGTCGACGCTCTTGATGTCGTCGTTATCGGCAAGCACCAGGATGGCCTGCTGCGTGTAGTAATAGGGACCGGCAAAGGAGACAAGCTTCTTGCGCTCGTCAGTGATGGTGTAGGTGGCAAAGACGGCGTCGACCTGGCCGTTCTGCAAGACGGACTCGCGCGTGTCCGAGGTCACCTGGGTGATCTCGACCTTGTTCTCGCCCAGGATGTAGTTGGACAGGAGCTGCGCGATACCGGCATCGAAGCCACGGGTCTGACCGTCCTTCTCGTTGAGGAGGGAGAAGAGCGTGGAAGTCTGAACGCCACCGATCTTAAAGACGCCGGCGTCCTTGACGGCCGTGGCCCAGGTGCTGGCGGCGACGGCATCGTCATCGGCCTTGGGGCCGTTGTCGACGAGCTTGTCGAATGCCTTGGCGTCGAGCGTGGTGGAAGCCTCGGTATCCTCGGAGCTCTTGGAGGAACCGGCGGCGGAACCCTTGTCGGCCTCGGCGCTGGTGTCGGAGCAGCCGGCAAGACCAAGGCCGGCGACGGTTGCGAAGGTGGCGGCAACGAAGCCGCGGCGGTCGAGAACGACCTGCTGGGAGAGGTTCTTGCTCATGGTAGAACACCTTTCTCAATAAAATCCCTAGCGGTTGAGTAGAGTTATACCCTATCGCGCTCAAATGGGTCAACACGAAATAACTCAGAAACATACTTACCTTATGGGTAATTCTACCTACCAAAAAGGGACAGGTTTATTTTGGCAGGTTTTATCTGGACAAACGTCGGTTGTTGCTGCTGAGATAGTGCTTTTCGGACGGCCCGCCTCGCTGTTTTGTCTCAATCAGTAACAGGTAGACGAGGAAATGGGTTCTAACTGTTGCAGATCGAGATTTTCTCTTCAGGGGAATTCGAATGTCTCGATCTGTAACATCTGGACGGACAAAAGGTCTCTATCTGTTACAGATTGAGACAAAGGTCAGGGACTAAGACGTCTTGTCTAGATCTGTAACAGTTAGACGGGAATTCGGGCCCTAGATGTTACAGATTGAGATAATCGCGTCGCGAAAACAAAAACCTCCGCAGGGGGGTGCTTTCCTTGCGGAGGTTTTCTTACTCGTTGAGTAGTCTTGCGGCTTCGGCGGCCATGTTCTCGACCGTCATGCCGTTCTGCGCGAGCAGTTCGTTGGGGTCGTAGCGGTCGGGGAAGCCCTTGGCGATGCCGAAGGTGCGCGTGCGCACGGGCGTGCAGGCCAGGTAGCACGCCACGCGCTCGCCCCAGCCGCCGTCCAAGATGCCGTCCTCGAGGGTGACGACAACGCGATGCTCGGCGACAAGGCTGTCGAGGAACTTGCGGTCGAGCTCGGCTGCAAAGCGAGGGTTGACGAGCGTGGCCTCGATACCGTACTCGGCGGCCAAGCGGTTTGCCACGCGCTCACCCAGCTCAAAGAAATCGCCAAGCGCGAGCACGGCAACGTCGCGGCCCTGACGCACCACGTTGTAGCGAACGGCGCTGTAGTCGGTGTCTTCGGCGGGCGCAAGGTCGGGGCGGCTTACCAGGCCGATGCCCGGTACGCGGATTGCCACGGGATGCTCGCGGTGGTCGAGCGACCAGCTCAGCATGGACAGATATTCCTCCATGCAGGCCGGCGCCAAGTAGTGCATGTTGGGAAGAGCCCCCAGCATGGAGATATCGAAGAACGAAAGGTGCGTCTCGGACGTGGTGCCAAAGATCGACGCGCCAAATACCAGGATGGTCGCCGGGGCGTCGTTGAGGCACAGGTCGTGCCACAGCTCGTCGTAGGCGCGCTGCAAAAACGTGCCGTACACACCAAAGACTGGCTTGGCGCCCGAGCGCGCAAGCGCGGTGGCAAAGGTCACGGCGTGCTCCTCGGCAATGCCCACATCGACGAACTGTTTGCCGGCGGCGGCGCGAAGCTCGGGTGTAAAGCCCATGATGTAGGGTGTGGCGGCCGTGATGCCCACGACCTGCGGATCGCGCTCGATGGCGGCGCTGAGCGCCTCGCCCGTAATGTCGGCGTAGGTGCGCGGCGCAGGCTCGCTCGGATGGCCCGGGCAGAGCTTGCGCCCGGTCGCCATGTCAAACGGACCCACGTGGTGCCAGCGCTCGGGGTCGTTTTGGGCTGGCTCAAAGCCCTTGCCCTTGGCGGTGGAGACGTGCAGCACGATGGGATGATCGATATTGCGCAGTTCCTGCAGCGCGTCGACTAGGGCCAACACGTCGTTGCCGGCGTCCAAATAACGGTAGTCGAGTCCCATCGCGCGGAAAACGTTGCGCTCACAGGTGCCGTTGCTGGCGCGCAGCTCGGCCAGATTGCGATAGAGGCCACCGTGGTTCTCGGCGATGGACTGGTCGTTATCGTTGACGATGATGATCAGGTTGCTGTCGAGTTCGGCGGCATTGTTGAAGCCCTCAAACGCCAGGCCGCCCGAAAGCGAGCCGTCGCCAATGATGGTGATGACGTTGTACGCATCGCCCGCCAGGTCACGAGCGTGCGCTAGGCCGCAGCCCAGGCTCACCGACGTGGAGGTATGGCCCATGGCGAACAGGTCGTGCTCGGACTCGTCGGGATTGGCAAAGCCAGAGGCCTCGCCAAAGCGCTTCGGATCGATATAAGTGTACGCGCGCCCAGTCAGCGCCTTGTGGGCGTAGGTCTGGTGCGAAACGTCAAAGAGAATCTTGTCGATAGGGGAGTTAAACACGCGATGGAGCGCGACCGTAAGCTCAACGACGCCCAGGTTGGGGGCAACGTGCCCGCCGACGGCGGCGGAGCTTTCGAGGATGGCGTGGCGAATCTCGTCGCAGAGCTGCGGGAGCTCGGCACGATTAAGAGCCTTGACGTCCTCGGGCGTTGTCGTTTGCGTAAGCAGCATCGTTGTGGGTTACTCCATGCGAATCGAGTGCCGGCGCTCCCTCGGCCGACACAATTGCACAAGACAGTCTCGCACATTTTGGCGTTTGATATGTGACGGCGGCGCGGTAATTCGCCAACTGGTGGGGCAAAACGTTTTGTCCGATGCCATACTGATAGATTCGATGATGATTTTTTCAATACGTGCAGGCCGTGGCTTGCCGCCGTGAGCCGCTGGAAGGAGGCAGCATGTCCGATGCCGTTCGTGCCGAGAAAATCGCGCACGAGGTCGACGATGCCGCCCGCCAGCTCGCCCAGGCGGGCCGCTTGGACCTGACGCGCGAGTTTATCCAGCATGGCGACGTGACGGTCTATGCACATGTGACTTCGGTAGCGCGGACGAGCCTGTCCTTTGCCGAGCGCCTGGGCCGCGTCGGTGTTTCGATCGACCGTGCCTCGCTGCTGCGCGGAGCCTTGTTACACGATTACTTTCTCTACGATTGGCACGATCCCGACCCAAGCCATCGGCTGCATGGCTTTCGCCACCCGTTTTTTGCCCTAGCGCGCGCGGAGGAAGATTTTGAGCTGACGTCGCGCGAACGGAATATTATCGTGCGGCATATGTTTCCGCTGGTGCCGGTGCCGCCGACGTGTCGTGAGGCTTGGATTGTGTGCCTGGCGGATAAATGGTGTGCTCTGCGCGAGACGGTCGCCGGCCGCCTGCCGCGCAAAGACGACGCGAACGATTTGAGCGAGGGCTCGAGCGACGGCTCGAGCAAAGATTCGAGTGAAAAGAGGAGAGGGTAGACGGTGGGGACCGCGATCGACATGGCATTTGACGGCGCGACGCTTGCCGCCTGTCCGCTTTCGGCACTGGTGCTCTCGTTCGCCTTCTACGGGTTTTGCGGCTGGGCATGGGAATCGACGGTCTGCGCCATGCTCAACCACGGACGCTTTGCCAACAGCGGCTTTTTGCTGGGACCGTGTTGCCCCATCTATGGCGCGGGCGGCACTGCCTGCTGGCTGCTGTTGCGCGGAATTCCTGACGCGTCGAGCCAGTTTGTCGCTGCAGCGCTCGTATGCAGCGTGATTGAGTACAGCGTAGGCGTGCTGTTGGAAAAAACAACGGGCGCTCGCTTTTGGGATTACTCGCACCTGCCGTTTAACTTGCACGGACGCATCTGCCTGTACTGGGCATGCGCGTTTGGCTTGGGTGCGTTGTGCATTTGCCGTTTAGTGGAGCCGGCATTGCTGGGGCTGCTTGGTCATCTGCCGGTGCTGATTGTGCGGCTGTCCGCCTTTATCGTCGCGGTCGCGATGATGGTCGACGCGTTGTGCTCGCTGGCGAGCTGGCGGCGTCTGTCCGATCAGCTGGAGCGCGTCCGGGCCGACCTTGCCGACCGCATCAATGAGTCGCTTGCCGATGCCTCGGACTCAATGCTCGAACGTATTCCCGATTCTACGATTGACTCGGTGGCACAGACGCACATCCGTAGCCG
>URWC01000082.1 GCA_900551555.1 uncultured Collinsella sp.
GGCAGCTGGCGGGTGTGCTGGCGGATGATGGCGCTCGGATGATGGCGCTCTTAGAAAATATTTGCCTGAAAGGTTCGGTTTTTACGCGATGAGAGAGGATTTTGGCCGTATTTTATAGTATAATAATAACAAGCAGAAAGGAACGATGGACATGATTTTTGAACGGGAAGCCGTCATCCACGACGAGGGCGGCATCCATGCGCGCGTCGCGGCGATGATCGTGCAGCGCGCACAGGAACTCTGCAAGCGCTACGACTGCCACCTCTACCTGCGCAGCGCGCGCAGCGAGCGCTGTGAGATGCACAGTCTCATGAAGCTCGTGACCCTCAAGGTCGCACAGGGTGACTCAGTCTTCGTCTCGGCGGAGGGGGACAACGGGCGTCAGGCCGTCATCGAGATGGTGCGCTTCCTCGAGAGCGACTTTATCATGAACGAGGCCTCGGAGATCCACGGCGTCGACAAGCTGCTGCACGAGAATGCCCTGATGCAGGAGCGCCTGCAGATGATCCTCGAGTCGGTGCAGGACGGCATCTGTGTCGTTGACCGCAGCGGCGAGATCACCTACGTCAATCCGTCGTATCTGCGCATTGTCCACAAGACGCCGGAGATGGTCATCGGTCAGAACGTCTTCGAGACGGCTGCTGACGGCAACCGCTGCGCCGTGCTGCGCTCTGGCATCGCGCGGTCCGCCACAAGAAGGACGGCACGACGATCGTCGCCAATGTCAACCCAATCTTCGTCGACGGTGAGATTGCCGGCGTCGTCTCGGTCATCAAGGACATCACGGAAATCCAGACGTTGATGGAGCGCCTGTCGCAAGTCTCGGCCAAGGCGGAGTACCTCGAGCAGGAGCTCCTGCGCACCAAGAAGACGGCGCAGGCTTTTGCCAACTACATCGGCAAGAGCGGCAAGGTTGTCGACGTGCTGGCGCTGGCCTCGAAGGCGGCGGACTCCTCGGCCAATGTCCTGATCCGCGGCGAGAGCGGCACGGGCAAGGAGGTCATCGCGGAGGGCATCCACTATGCGAGCGGACGACGTCGCGGCCCCTTCATCCGCGTCAACTGCGGCGCCATCCCCGGTGCCCTGCTCGAGTCAGAGCTCTTTGGCCACGAGAAGGGTGCTTTCACTGGTGCCGTGCGCCGCAAGCTCGGCAAGTTCGAGCTCGCCAACCGCGGCACGATCTTCCTCGACGAGATCGGGGAGCTCGACAAGAACCTGCAGGTCAAGCTCCTGCGCGTCTTGCAGCAGAAGGAATTCGACCGCGTCGGCGGTGAGGAAACCATTCACGTCGATGTGCGCATCATCGCGGCGACGAACCGCGACCTCGAGGCGATGGTCCGCGAGGGCACTTTCCGCGATGACCTCTACTACCGCCTCAACGTCATCCCCATCATCCTGCCGCCGCTGCGCGACCGCCCCGACGATATCCCCTTGCTCGTCGAGCACTTCATCGAGAAGATCAGCAAGGAGAACAAGAAGGCGGTGCGCGGCATCACGCCGGACGCCATGCAGATGTTCATGCACTACCGCTGGCCCGGCAACGTCCGCGAGCTCGAGAATGTCATCGAGCGCGTGATCACGCTGATGGACACGGACCTCATCACGACAGCCATGCTGCCTTCTTATATAAAGGGAGACATCGCCGGACGCGAGGTGCAGAGCCTTGCCGATGACACCGTCCTCCCGTGGGAAGAGTACGAGAAGCAGATCATTGCAAACGCCCTTCGCCAGGGAACGAGCTTCAACGGCGCGGCCAAATTGCTGCGCATCAGTCACAAGACCGTGGCGGCCAAGGCGCGGAAATACGGCTTGGTATAATTTACCAAGTATTGGTAAAAATTACCAAGTAAAATCGCAGTTTTGGTAAAATTTACCAAAACCCATATCGGAGAACGTCGGATAGCGGCGGAACAATCCGAAAGCAAAAGTCGATATGATCTCGGAAGCCTTGTGTACAAGGCCTGACGGGTCAAGATAAAAAATCCTGCTTGGAGGAAAAAGTTGGCACGTATCTTGCATTATTTATAAGTGCTGATTATGTTCCTGTAACGACAGGGAAAGTAAGATTAATGGTTTTAAGATTGGAGAGGTTCAAATGACTCAGGAAACGCTTACGATTGAAAACAAGACTGGTATCCACGCTCGCCCGGCTTCCATCTTCGTTCAGACGGCTACGAAGTTCAAGTCCAAGATTCAGCTGCAGGCTAAGGGCAAGACGATCGATGCAAAGAGCATCCTCATGATCATGAGCATGGGCCTCGTCAAGGGCACGGAAGTCACGATCATCGCAGATGGCCCGGATGAAGCAGAGGCTGTCAAGGCTCTGAAAGACCTCATCGACTCCAAGTTCGGCGAGGAATAATCTCGAGGCTCAATCGGGCAAGAGAACAGAAGAGGCAAATGACCTTCCTCCGGCTCCGGCGGGAGGGAGGTCATTTGCGTATGTGCAGGGAATGCACGCGAATGCAGGGAATTTTCAGGGGGAACGAAAAATGGCAGAAATCATTCGTGGTAAAGGCGTCATCTCCGGTATTGCCATGGGCAAGATCATGCTCGCAGGTCAGAATCTCGATGGCTATCTCGTCAATTACGAACCGGAAGACAAGGAGACGGAGAAGCAGAAGGCAAAGGATGCGCTGACGGCTGTGGCAGAGATCCTGCGCGAGAGCATCGAGAAGCTCAAGAGCAAGGACATGAAGGAACAGGCTGCCATCATGGAAGCACATCGCATGATGGTACAGGATCCGATGATGGCCGACAACATCATGGCCAAGATCGACGAGCTCGGCAATGCGCCGCAGGGCGTCCTCAAGGCTGCGGAAGAGCAGGCCGTCATGTTCGAGCAGATGGAGGACGAGTACTTTGCAGCCCGCGCTGTTGACCTGCGCGATGTCGGCAAGCGCGTCGCCAAGTACATCCTCGGCGTCAAGGAGCCGGAGATCGGTGACGAGAAGGTCATCCTCTGCGGCCGTGAGATTGAGCCGTCCGTCATCGCCGGCATGGAGACGGAGAAGATCGCCGGCGTCCTGCTCGGCTCGGGCAGCACGACGGCCCATGCCGTCATCATCGCCAAGGCTCGCGCGATCCCGACGATCGTCGGCCTCAACAAGGAAGACCGCATCGACCGCATCGCGGATGGCGACCACGTCATCATGGACGGCGAGCGCGGCGAGATCGTCATCAATCCGGCACCTGAAGACATTGCCAGCTACGACGAGAAGATCAAGAAGCAGAAGGAACTCGCCGAGCACTACGCTGCTCTCAAGGACCTGCCGGCTGTCACGACGGATGGTGTCAAGGTCGACCTCATGGCCAACATCGGCACGCACATGGACGTCGACAACGCGCTGAACTACGGTGCAGAGGGCGTTGGCCTGTTCCGCTCCGAGTTCCTGTTCATGGACTCCGCTGAGCTTCCTTCCGAGGAGGAGCAGTTCAACGCTTACCGTAAGGTCGCCAGCGCGCTCAAGGGTGCTCCTGTCATCATCCGTACGCTCGATGTGGGTGGCGACAAGGAGATTCCGTATCTGCACATGGTCAAGGAAGACAACCCCTTCATGGGCTTCCGCGCCGTGCGTTACTGCCTGGCCAATCCCGACCAGTACAAGGTCCAGCTCCGCGCTCTGCTGCGCGCTAGCGCCTTCGGTGACGTCAAGATCATGATCCCGCTCGTCACCTGCGTCGAGGAGGTCTTGGCTGTCAAGGAGCTCGTCGAGCAGTGCAAGGCCGAGCTGACCGAAGAGGGTCGCAAGTTCAACGAGAACATCGAGGTCGGCATCATGGTCGAGACGCCCGCCGCTTCGCTGCTCGCAGACCGTCTTGCCGAGGTTGCCGACTTCTTCTCCATCGGCACCAACGACCTGATCGGCTACACCATGTGCGCCGACCGTGGTAACGACACCATCTCCAACCTGTACCAGGTTTACTATCCCGCCGTGCTCCGCTCGCTCAAGAACATCATCGAGAGCGGCGTGAAGGCCGGCATCATGGTCGGTATGTGCGGCGAGGCCGCTGCCGATCCGCTGCTCGAGCCGCTGCTGATCAGCTGGGGCCTGGAGGAGTTCTCGATGAGCGCTCCGTCGATCCTGCGCGCCCGCAAGACCATCAGCCAGTGGACCAAGGCCGAGTGCGACGAGCTCGCCGAGAAGGCGCTCGCCTGCAACACCGCCGCCGAGGTCAAGGCACTGCTCGAGTCCGCAGCTCGCTAATTTGGTATCAGAGGTAACCGCGTGGTTGGAATGGGCCGGCCACGCGGCCCTCACATATACAGGGGGTACTGTAAATGTTCTACACGCTAACCGCTAACCCGGCTGTCGACATGACGGTTTCGAGCTCTCCGCTCGAGCCCGACGAGAACGTCCGCACCGGCTCGGCCAGCTACACGGCTAACGGCAAGGGCCTCGACGTGTCCTTCGCCTTTAAGAAGATGGGCGTCGACACCGTCGCGCTCGGCTTCTTCGCCGGCTTCACGGGCAAGTTTATCGTCGAGGAGGTCATGAACCTGGGTTGCCTCTGCCGCCCGGTCTGGACCGACGGTATCACGCGCATTAACACCTACGTCAACGATGGCCAGCACGAGTACGGCATCCTGAACCCGGGTGCTCCGATCACGCCGCAGCACCAGGAGGAGCTCTACAACATCCTGGACACCGCGGGCGATCTCGAGTGCCTGATCGTTTCCGGCTCCGTGCCTCCCAAAGCTACGCCCGACTTCCTGGCTCAGGTCATGGAGCACGCTCAGGCTCGTGGCGCCGACGTCGTCCTGGACCTGTCCTCCGACAAGCTCAAGGAGCTCGCTCACAAGAAGCCGCTGCTCATCAAGCCGAACCATCACGAGATGAAGGCCATCTTCGGCGTGCCGGTCGACACCGACGACGAGGTCCGCGTTGCCATGAAGATGGCTCACGACGCTGGCGTTCAGAACGTGCTGCTCACCCGTGGTAGCCGCGGCGACGCTTACTTCTCCAACGGCGAGGACATCTGGTACGCCAAGCGTGAGTTCAACATCAAGCTGGTTTCTTCCGTCTGCGCCGGCGACTGCACCCTCGCTGCGTTCCTGCACAAGTGGTACAGGGATCGCGACAACGTCGAGGAGGCCATGAAGCTCGCTATGGCCACCGGCGCCAACGTTGCTGAGTCCGTCGGCATCGGCGACTTCGGTCACGTCGACGAGTACAGCAAGCGCGTTGCTGTCCGCAAGCTCGATCGTCAGTAATCGAAACGCGACATATTCGTGCGCATGTGGCGCCCCGGTTTCGGCTGGGGCGCCTTTTTGTTCCGCCACGGGGGAGAGGTGTTCCGCCGTACTTCATCGCTTCCACACCGTTCACCGAGTTGTCCTAGCCTTTTACCGATGCGTGGAATATACTTTCATTAACACGTTGCTTCGTGAAAGGAACATTCATGATTTACACGCTCACTGCAAATCCCGCCATTGACTACAACATCGCCTGCGACGGTCTTGCTGCCAACACCGTCACGCGTACCCGCAACGCCGTCTACACGCCCAACGGCAAGGGCCTCAACGTCTCGTTTACGCTTGACCACTACGGCGTCGACACCACGATCCTGGGCTTTTTCGCCGGTTTCTCGGGCGAGTTTATCGTTAAGGGCGCCGAGGCCCTGGGCGTGCCCGTCAAGCCCGTGTGGACCGACGGCATCACGCGCGTCAATGTGTTCCTCAACGCCGGCCCCGACACCGAGTACAACATGGTCAACGCCGGTGCCGCCATCAACGAGGCCAACGAGCAGGAGATGTTTGAGCTCATCGATTCGCTCGATGACATGACCTGCCTGGTCATCAGCGGCTCGCTGCCTCCCAACACTTCCGAGGGCTTCTTGGCCGAGGTCCTGCGCCGCGTCAAGGCCAAGGGGGCCGAGTTCGTCCTCGACATCTCGAGCCATCAGCTGGCAGACCTCATTGCCATGGAGCCGCTGCTGATCAAGCCCAATGACGATGAGCTGCTCGACATCTTTGGCATTAAGGTGAGCGGTGGCGACGACGAGTCCGTCAAGGGCGCGATGGCCGAGCTGCACGCCAAGGGCGCCAAGAACGTGCTGCTGACCCTCGGTGGCGCCGGTGCGTACTTCTCCAACGGCGAGCATATCTGGTTTGCCAACCGCACCTTCGACGTCAAGCTGCTGTCGACCGTCTGCGCCGGCGATTCCTCGCTGGCCGCCTTCCTGTCCGTGTGGCACGACGCCCCCGAGCGAGTCGAGGATGCCTTGCGTCTTTCGATGGCCACCGGCGCCAACGTGGTCGAGTGCCCCGGTCTGGGCGATTTTGCCAAGGTGGACGAATATAAGAAGCACATCGAGGTTCGCCAGGTCTGCTAACCGCATCGAAAAATCGTTGCCGAACACCCGCTTTGGATCTCCGAGGCGGGTGTTTTTTGTTCGCTGAACGTATGTGGCGTCTGCTGTCTCGTTTTATCTAATCGACGACGCGATTGCGTGTGCGCGCTTTCTCGTTTCTTGTTAGACTTCTTGAGAACCATCGATTAACGCTCACAAGTGCAGGAGGCCATAGGCATGTGCAATGTTTCGCTCAACGGTACTCAACCGTCCGATGCGTCCCTGCGCGTCCTGCGCGCGCTTGAGGCGGCTGGTCTTGAGGCTTGGTACGTGGGCGGTTGGGTGCGCGACGCCCTGATGGGTTGCCCCAGCCACGATGTTGATATGTGCTGTAGCGGCCTGTGGCAGGAGTCCAAGGTGGCGCTCGAGGCCGCTGGTATCGCGGTCGTGGAGTCGGGCATTAAATTTGGCGGAATCACGGCTATTTCCGATGGCGAGCGTATCGAGGTCACCACGTACCGTCTGGATGGCTTTTACACCGATGGTCGCCATCCCCAGAGTGTGGAGCGTGCCGCCTCGCTCGAGGACGATCTGGCGCGCCGCGACTTTACCGTCAACGCTATGGCATGGCATCCCGAGCGCGGGCTTGTCGACCGCTATGACGGCCAGGGTGACTTGGAGCGCAAGCTGATTCGCGCTGTCGGCGATCCCAAGCGTCGCTTTAACGAGGACGCCCTGCGCATGTTGCGTGCGGTGCGCTTTGCCTGCCGCCTGGACTTTATGATTGAGCCCGAGACTAAGCGCGCGCTTGCCGAGTGCGCGCCGCTGCTCGACGCCGTGGCGCGCGAGCGTGTGGGTATTGAGCTTGAGGGCATTCTTTCGACCGGTCATGGGGGAGGCGCGATGCTGCGCTACCCCGAGTTCATCTGTGCCTCTGTGCCTGAGCTGGCAGCGGGTCGCGGCTTTGATCAGCGAAGTGTCTATCATGCGTTTAACGTTTACGAGCATATCGCCCGTGTGCTGACGGTGGCAGGGGAGCTTGCGCTGTGCGACGGCGTCGCGCCCTCGTCGAGCCTTATGTGGGCGGCGTTTTTGCACGATGTGTCCAAGCCCGATTGTTTCACGGTCGATCACGCCGGCAGCGGACACTTCTACGGTCATCCCGAGCTCGGCGCCAAGAAAGCGCGCGTCATTATGGATCGCCTGGCGCTCTCGCACGACCTGGTGCGCGACGTGTGCCTGCTCATCAAATATCACGACAAGCCGCTGCGCCCCGAGCGCTCCTGCCTGCTCAATATGATGCGCGCGCTTTCGGGCGAGGGCGTCGACACGCCGCGTTTGATGGACGAGCTCATGGATCTTAAGCGTGCCGACACGCTCGGCAAGGCCCCGTCGTGCTTCTATTACGTTGAGACGATTGAGGAGATGCGCGCGCTGGCGCACGAGCTGCTGAAGGCGGGGGAGCCCTATACACTCAGGATGCTCGCCATCAATGGCGGCGACTTGATTCGCGCCGGTGTGAAGCCGGGGCCTGAGCTAGGCCAACTACTCAACGCTGCCCTCGATGCCGTTATCGAGGACAACATCCCCAACGAGCGCGAAGCTCTTTTGGTTCATCTCAACTTGAATTAGCTACCCATTTTACCTGCGTGTTCCATAACCTGCCGACAATTTTTCGGCAATTTGGAATTTCTTCTTGCGCTGACGTTTTTTGTCCCGTAATATATTTCCTCGCAGCACGGCAGTGCAGATGTCATATGGCCCGTTCGTCTAGCGGTTTAGGACGCCGCCCTCTCAAGGCGGAGATCA
>URWC01000083.1 GCA_900551555.1 uncultured Collinsella sp.
TGCCCTGGAAGGCATCGTTGAGCTTGGCGGCCTTCTCGGCGTTCTTGGCGGCGAGCTCCTCCTGGGAAATCTCGGCCTCCTCGGCGCACTTCTGGGCGTCATAGGCACGGAAGAACGGGTAGTACAGCGCAAAGTCGACGACCAGGATGATGGCGAGCATCACAAAGGCGAGCGGCTGGAAGCCCAGGCCCATGATGGTACCGATGGGGCCGGGGACGGTCCAAGGCAGGGTGTACATAAAGCCGTTCATGCCCAAGAAGTCGATAAAGATCTTGAGGATCCAGATGTTGGCGATCGGGGCAAAGACAAACGGGACAAAGAAGACGGGGTTGAGCACGATGGGCGCGGCGAACAGCAACGGCTCGTTGACGGCAAAGCAGACCGGGACGATGGCAGCCTTACCGACGGCGCGCATCTCCTGAGACTTGGCCAGGAAGCAGAACATAAAGACCAGGACGAGCGTGGCGCCGGTGCCGCCCATGCAGACGACGAAGTACTGGGCACCCTGGGTCAGGACAGCGGAAGCGTGCTGGCCAGCCTGGAACGCAGCCAGGTTGTCGGTCATGTTGGCAACGAGGGCGGCGGCGATGGCGGGCTCGACGATCGAGGGGCCGTGGACGCCGACGAACCAGAACAGGCTCATGGCGCCATAGATCACAGCGAGGCCGATGTAGCCGTCGGCAGCGGTGAACAGGGGCTGGAACACCTGGATGACGCCCTGGGCAAAGCAGAAGCCAAAAGCAGCGCGGAAGACGATGTCAAACACCCAAAAGACGGTGATGCAGACGGAGAAGGGGATGATGTCCTTAAAGGTCTGCGAAATGTTGGGCGGAACCTGCTCGGGCATCTTGACGGTGATGTTGCGCTTAATGAAGAACTTGTAGATGATGCCGGTCACAAACGCAGCGATGAAGGCGGTCAGCAGGCCCTTGGAACCAAGGTAAGTGGTGTTGAAGCCGCTGGCAGCGTCCGTGGCGATCGTGTCGCTCGAAAGGAGCAAGAAGCCGATGATGGCCGCGCACATGCACGAGATAAAGTTGATCTGGTTGTTCTTGGGCAGGTCGCGGTTCTGAGCGTCGGCGAAGTGCTTGGCCGTGGTGGCGGCGCAGGCGATGGCCAGGATGCCCATGGAGTAGTTGTAGCACTTCCACAGGGCGTTGTTGATGTCATCAGGCCAGTAGAAACCCCAGATGTTGGGGACCGAGGCTACCAGGCAGAAGATGGACGAGAAGATGATGATGGGGATGACGGAGATAAAGCCGTCGCGGATCGCCTTGAGGTACTTGTTGCGGGCGATCGCGTTGAAAAAGGGCTGGCCTTTTTCGATGGTGGCGATGAGTTGCTCCATGCAATGCTCCTAAGAGTCGGTGGGTTAGCAACGATGGTAGCTTTTGGCGTTCGGTTGCCAAAATGTTGACGTTGCCATTTTGCGACACAAAAAAAGACGCGAACCGGTGGTTCCTGTGCCTGCGAACCGTCGATTCCTTATGCGTAAACGTTTGAGCCGCCCGGTGGCTCTGTGTTTGCACAATGGCAACGTTAACATTTGGGCGCCAAAAGCCGTTTGGGGAAGCAAAAATGTCGGTGAACGGTAGGTTTTGGGTGGTGAGCGTATGGTGGGGGAGGCGTTGGATATACTTGAAGGCGTTAAAAATGACTGCGTAGGGTGCCACCAATGGCATCGTCGACATAGAAAGATCGACCTATGGCCGCTGTTAGAAAATCGGTTTCCGTTAAGGATGTGGCGCGTCTCGCGGGCGTCTCGGAGCAGACAGTCTCGCGTACGGTGCACGATTCGCCCAGCGTGCGCCCCGAGACCAAGGAGCGCGTGCGTGCCGCCATGCGCGAGCTGGGGTATCGCCCCAATTTTGCCGGTCGATCGCTGCGCCGCGGTAAGTTTAAGACCGTCGGCGTCGCCATGTTCAACATTACCGGCACCGGCAACCTCGACCGTATGGAGGGCTTTGCCGCCGCGGCCGACAAACACGGCTATGCCATCACCCTCACTAAAGTAGATGGACACCCCTATACCCTCGAGAGCGCATCGTCGCGTATGAGCGCACTGCCGGTGGACGGTATAGTCGTGATTATGAACCGCATGCCGGCGGACTTTGGCACCTTTGAGCCGCTGCCCGGTATGCAGACGGTGCTCGTTACCATGCTGGAGCACCCGCTGTGCTCGACGGTCGATAACGACCAGTTCGATTGCTCGCGCCAGGTGGTCGAGTACTTGCTGGAGCAGGGGCACAAGACCGTGCACTTTATCTCGTGCCCCGAGCGCTCGCTTTCGGGCATGCGGCGCGAGGAAGGCTGGCGTGAGACATTGCGTGCGCATGGCATTGAGCCACCGCAGCTCGTCCGTGGCGACTGGACGGCGCAGAGTGGATATGCCGCCGGCCAGGTGCTTGCGGATGATCCGACCTGCACGGCCATTTATGCCTCCAACGATGCCATGGCCTACGGCTGCATTCGCGGGCTCGAGTCGCGTGGAAAGCGCGTGCCCGAGGACGTGAGTGTGGTGGGTGTTGATGACAGCCTGGGCGATATCGTGCCCGACCGTCGCCTGACCACGGTGCGCTTTGACAACAAGCGCGTCGGCATGTGGGCGGTCGACAAGATTGCCGGCGCCGAGGGCGTTGCGCCCGGTGTGGAGCACAGGCTGTTTCCGGGCGAGCTCGTCGAGGGCGATACGGTGCGCGATGTACGCTAGGGTGCGGACCTGTTTGGGTTGCCGATAATTGTGTTTGATATTGTTCGGATTGGCTTGAAAGCCGTTCACGGCTGAAAAGCAACCGTTCATAGCTCGAAATTGCGTTTTGCGCTGTTCTTTTTTGTTTGAATGTTACTGTTCTTGTCATACACAGCGCAGCGCGTATGCCCGGACGCGATGCTCTCCGTTGGTTCATATGTGAAAGGAACGCAATATGGCAACCAAAGAAGAAATCTCGATGGTTGGATTCGAGATTGTCGCATACGCGGGCGACGCCCAGACTGATCTGCTTGCAGCGCTCGATGCTGCTCGCGAGGGCGATTTTGAGAAGGCTGAGCAGCTGCACAAGGATGCGAGCGATGCGCTCATCGGCGCTCACGACACGCAGACCAAGCTGCTTTCGCAGGAGGCCGGTGGTGGCGAGATGGAGATGACCTTCATCATGGCCCATGCTCAGGATACTCTCATGACCACCATGATCCTGGAGAAGCAGGCCCGCTTTACCATCGATGCCTACAAGCGCATCGCCGAGCTCGAGGCCAAGCTCGCCTAACGAGCCCTCACAACCACGTCCCCTTCCATAAGCCCTGCCGCTACCCGCGGCAGGGCTTTTTCTGTCCTCCTCCAAGTTGCGGTGAAATAGGGACTGAATAGGGGCCGGCGGGCGCAAAACAATCCCTATTCCACCGCAACTCATCCGGAGATAGTCATTGGGGACAGTCTTGGTGCGCTCCGTTGGTCCTCCCGTTCGATTTTTGCTCGGTGGGTATACTTCCTTTCGCATTAAACGCCGGAATGAGGAGGTATCCAAATGCCGGATAACGGGTCAATACAAAAAAGAGGCGCGCACGAGATAGTTCATGGGCGTCCTGTCCAGATAACCGAGCACACGACGGTAACCGAGCTGCAGCCCAGCCTGTCCGATGTCGTGTGCGCAAACAAAAAGCTGCAGATTGGCTTTATCGTTGCGCTCGTGGTCCTGGCGCTGCTGTCGGGCTTTGTAGCTCGTCCGCATTTCGCCGATACCAAAACTTGGGACTCCACCATCGAGGTCATCGATCAAAAGAAAGGAAACGTACTGGCGCTCACGACCTCGTGCGTGGCGCTGTCTGCGGGCATTACCGCGCTGCCGGGTGATACGGGAACGCCGGTTGCTGAGCAGCTCGCGCAGCTTTCAGGCAACCTTGGTATCGTGCTTGCCGTGCTATACCTAGAGAAATATTTGCTCACGATTTTGTGGTCGGTTGGCCTGGGCATCTTAATCCCGTTTGCGTTGGTGCTCTTTGCGGTGTCGCTCGGCATTCACGGGCGCTGGAGCACGAGCACTGTTCTGCGCCGTGTGGCGACACGCGTGCTGGTGGTTGCCGTGATCGGCATGGCGCTCGTGCCCGCGAGCGTATGGGTGTCGCAGAAGGTCGATGAAACGTATCGCGTAAGTATTGAGCAAGCTGAGCAAAAGGCAGCGGACGCTGCGGCCGCGGCCGACACCACGGACAAGTCAGCCGAGACCAGCTCAAAATCGAACAAGAAAAAATCCGAGGCCAAGGAGTCCAAAAACGTGCTCGAGCAGTTGACTGACGGGGCATCGAGCCTTGTTACGTCGGTGACCAGCGGCGCCAAGCAGATGACCGACGAGATCGTGCAGCAGGTGACCGATCTCATCGAAGGCGTCATCGTGATGATCGTGACCTCGTGTGTGATTCCTCTACTGGTGCTCGTGGCGTTCCTATGGCTAGGACACGTGCTGCTGGGGATCGATATCTCCGGTCCCGCGAACTATCTGACGGGTCGTTTCTTGAGCGCTCCGTCCAGACATGCCAAGAAGAGCGGGCAGTCTGAGTAGGCGGCAAAGCGATCCTTGGAAGATCAACCGTAAGAAGGGCGGCCGAGACGAGTTCTCGGCCGCCCTTTTGTTTGTTGAACACATGGTCGCTACGTCCGCGCCTGGTCCAAACGGTCAGCAATCATCTGAGAACGGTATTTGTTCAAAAAAGAACAAAGATAAACAAATAGTTGTTGCAGTTACTGTTCGAATGTGTTCAAATAAACATGAACAGTGAAGAACCGCACATTCAGATGCCCGGACCTGAACGCGATTCAACACTTCCAAACAGAAACTACGCACCTGCGTATCTCTCAAGGAGGATGTCATGAGGGTTGTAATCGCTTCCGATGCCGACGGTATGTCGATGAAGGAGTCCATCAAGGAGATGCTCATCGCCGACGGTCACGAGGTCGTCGACTATTCCGAGACCCCTGCCGCGGACTTTGTCGATTCCGCGACCGCCGTTGCCAAGGACCTGCTGGAGCACAAGGATTCCCAGGGCTTCGCATTCGATAAGTACGGCGTCGGCTCCTATATGGCCGCTGTCAAGATCAAGGGCATGGTCGTCGCCAACATTTCCGACGAGCGTTCCGCTTACATGACCCGCGAGCACAACGGCTCGCGCATGGTCACCATGGGCCCGGGCGTTGTGGGCACCGAGGTCGCTAAGAAGATCGCCCGTGAGTTCCTGCGCGCCCAGTACGCCGGCGGCCGTCACCAGATCCGTGTCGACATGCTCAACAAGATGGCCTAACGAGAGCCACCGAGAACTCGAACTTCTACCTCAACTTGTGAATTCAGACGAAAGGACGTTCTGATGAAGAAGACCATCGCAATCGGTTGCGACCATATCGTTACGGACGAGAAGATCTATCTGGCCGACCGCCTGGAGCAGGCTGGCTACAAGGTGCTCGACTGCGGCACCTACAGCCACACCCGTACGCACTATCCCATCTACGGTAAGGCCGTGGGCGAGGCTGTTGCCAGCGGCAAGGCCGACTTTGGCGTGGCCCTGTGCGGTACCGGCATCGGCATCACCAACGCCGTCAACAAGGTTCCCGGCGCCCGCTGCGCCCTGGTCCGCGACATGACCTCTGCCCTGTACGCTCGTCGCGAGCTCAACGCCAACATCGTGGGCTTTGGCGGCAAGATTACCGGCGAGTTCCTGATGGCCGATATCATGCTTGCCTTCCTGGAGGAGCCCTACGAGAAGACCCCCGAGCACGATGCCCTGATCGCCAAGATCGATGCCTGCAATAAGGCCGACGCCGAGGCTCAGGCTGACCCGCACTTCTTTGACGAGTTCCTCGAGAAGTGGGACCGCGGCGAGTACCACGACTAAGGAGGTTACGCGGTTTTACCAAACCGCGTAACGGGTCGACGCTGCGCGACGCTCGCTGACGTTGAGGGTGCCTGTGGGGTTACCGCTGTTGTTGCGAAGCTTTCTGGTTCAGTAAGCTGCTCCGATAACACGTTTGCTTGCTGAGCTTGTGTGCTTCGCTCTTGGCGGTACTCGGCATTCTGCAGCTTTTCAATTGACGGCTCGCGTTTCTGTAATGGGGCGCGGGCCGGTTTTCTATCAGCCCTATTGACTTGGCGGGCTGTCGTAAGAAAGGGAAGGCTCCTATGGAGTTTGTTCTTGATAACGGTTCTATCCGCGTGGCACTGAGCACGGCTGGCGGATCGTTCACTTCGATTAAAGCCAACGGTCGCGAGTACCTGTGGCAGGGCGACCCGGCGGTCTGGTCGGGCCAGGCACCCATTTGCTTCCCGATCTGCGGCGGCCTTCGTGACGGTCACGCAATGACCATGGGCGGCCGCGAGGTACAGCTCGCCCGCCACGGTTTTGCGCGCAAGCAGGAGTGGAAGCTCGAGGAGCAGGGCGACAACATGGTTGCGCTGAGCCTAAGCTCTGCCGACCATGCCGAGTTGCTCGAGCAGTACCCGTATCCGTTTAAGATCGTTGCTCGTTACACGATCGATTCGGAAAAGGTGAACGTGTCCTACGAGGTGACCAATGAGGGCACCGAGGACATGCCATTCTTTGTGGGCGGTCACCCCGGCTTTAAGTGCCCGCTCGACGAGGGTGAGTCCTATGACGACTATGAGCTCCGTTTTGAGCAGCGCGAGGCCGACGAGCTGTGTACTGCCGTTCCCTCGACGGGCCTGATTGATGTTGAGCATCGCAGCAAGAACCCGATGGTCGGCCACGACTTGCCGCTTACCCACGAACTCTTCGACTTCGCGGAGACCATCTTTGACGTGCTTGAGAGCCGCGTGGTTACGCTGACCAAGAAAACTGAGGACAAGGGCGTGCGCCTGACGTTCCCCGATATGCCGTACCTGATTGTGTGGAGCAAGCCCGAGGGCGACTTTGTGGCTGTTGAACCGTGGGGCGGCCTGTCCACCTGCTCCGACGAGGACGATATTCTGGAGCACAAGCGTGGCTGCCTGGTTGCCAAGCCGGGGGAGACCGTTACCCGCGGCTTTGAGATCGAGATCCTTTAACGAGCTATCGTATGTTTGGGGCGGGTTATGCCGCCCCGGAACAGGAGTTCAACATGATTCTGACCGTTACCATGAACCCGTCGATTGATACGCGCTATCAGCTCGACAAGCTGATCATCGACGATGTTAACCGTGTGACACCCGAAAAGACCGCTGGCGGCAAGGGCCTCAACGTGAGTCGCGTGCTGCTGCAGCTGGGTGACGACGTGCTCGCGACCGGCCTGCTCGGCGGCCACATGGGTGCCTATATGGCCGAGCTTATGGATGCCGACGGCGTCAAGAACGACTTTGTGCCCATCGCCGGTGAGACGCGCATTTGCCTGAATATTCTGCACGAGGGTAATCAGACCGAGCTGCTGGAGAGCGGCCCGCAGATCTCCCCGGCCGAGCTCGAGGCCTTTACGGCCAAGTTCGCCGAGCTTGCAGCGAAGGCGGACGTTGTGACGCTTTCGGGCTCGCTGCCGCGTGGCGTCGATGCTGGCTACTATGCCGAGCTCGTCAAGATCGCCGAGGAGGCGGGCGCCAAGGTGCTGCTCGACACCTCGGGTGCATCGCTGGAGGCCGCGCTGGAGTCCGACGCTAAGCCTGAGCTCGTAAAGCCCAATCTGACCGAGATTAACGGCCTGCTGGGTACGTCCTTTACGACCGATGATGTCGATGCCCTGCGCGAGGCGCTTGCCGCCGATGACCGCTTTGCCGGTATCCCCTGGGTTGTCGTTTCGATGGGCGCTGCCGGTTCGGTGGGCTTCCATGAGGGCCGTGCGTTCCGTGCCAAGACGCCCGCGATTGCGGCTGTGAACGCGACGGGTTCCGGCGACTCGACCATCGCCGGCTTTGCGCATGCCATTGCTGCTGGTGCCGACGACGTCACGGTGCTCAAGACCGCCAATACCTGCGGCAAGCTCAACGCCATGGATCCCAAGACCGGTCACCTGGTCATGGACCGCTGGGACGAGATCTACAACAACGTTGAAGTAACGGAGCTTTAGGGTTACGCGGTTTTACCAAACCGCGTAACGGCTCGACGCTGCGCGGGCCGCATTTGGACAATCTGA
>URWC01000084.1 GCA_900551555.1 uncultured Collinsella sp.
TGGTCGGCGCGGTCTTTGGTCTCATCATCGGCGCGCGCCTGTTTTACGTCGTCTTTTACGGCGATGGCTACTATTGGGCCCACCCGCTCGAAATCTTTGCCACCAACGAGGGAGGCATGAGCTTCCACGGCGGCCTGGTGGGCGGCATCTTGGGCGGCATCATCGTGTGCCGCATGTATAAGCTCGACGCCTGGACCATCGCCGACCTTGCCGTCATCGGTGCTCCGCTGGCGCTGTGCCTGGGCCGTTGTGCCAATTTCGTCAACGGCGAGCTGTGGGGTAAGCCGACCGATCTGCCTTGGGGTGTTGTCTTTGGCGGCACCGCGGGCGATATGCCGCGTCATCCTTCCCAGCTCTATGAGGCATTCCTAGAGGGCGTCGTGCTCTTCTGTATTTTGCAGGTGCTCAGCCGCAAAAAGCCGCTGCTGCCCCAGGGCACGTTTATGGGCGTGTTCGTGATGGGGTACGGCATCGTCCGCTTTCTCGTTGAGTTCGTGCGCGTGCCCGATGCCCAGCTGGGCTATCTGCTGGGAGGCGTTATCACCATGGGCCAGCTGCTGAGTTTGCCGCTCGTGATCGCCGGCCTGGCGCTCATCATTTTCGCCCGACACCGCAATCGCCCCCAGCGCATCTACCTCGACGCCTAATCACGACCACCACAAAGGGGACAGGTGCCTTTGTGGTGGTCTTGCCGAGTTTGATAGGTTTCTAGAAAGGCTTTCGGACTGTGAAGGATTCCGACCTCTCCACAACGGCTGCGCGCGACGCTGCCCGCATCGTCTGGTTTAAGCGCTATCCCGCCAAGCAGACGCTTATCGCATTTTTGCTCGCGCTGTTGGCGACCACGGCGTTTTCCATCGATCCCGCCCCGGTGTCGAGCAACGCAGTCTTGGCGATTGACCCCAAAGCCTCGGGCATGCTGTACGTGTGCTACGAGGTGCTCCTCTCGTTTGCCGGCCATACCGACGCGGTCATGCTGCTTGCGCTTGCCTGCCTGCTCACGCTGCCGTTTCGCTACGTATTCTTTGGCCGCGGCGACGCTTGGCGTCCCTCGGTGATCCTTCCGTCGCTGTTCTTTGACGTCTGCATGGTGTTTGGCCGCAGCTACGACCTCACCGATTCGGCCGAGATCGTGCTCGGCGACAAGGCGCGCATCATCTGCGCCTGGATAGGCGGTGCGGGCTGGATGCTCTTGGCGGTCGTTGCCTTCTACCTTGCCTTTGAGTGTCTAGATTGGCTGAGCTCTCGGCGCATTCCGTTTTCCGAAGCGCACTTTGGCCGCGTATGGCGTGTGGCTCACGCTGTGCTCTCGGTCCATCCCTTTGCCGGGCCCTTCCTGGTGCTTATGGTCGCCTGGGCGCCCACGCTCATCGCTTCGATGCCCGGCCTTTTTATGGGAGACACGGGTGCGCAGATTCGCCAGTGGTTCAACTATCCCAACGGCACGAGCGACTACCTGCGTCTGCTCAATCCCAATGTGTTGCTCAACGGACATCACCCCGTGGTGCACACGGCTATCATCGGTTCGTGCGTCCAGCTGGGGCTTTCACTGTTCAACAGCGCCAACGCAGGTCTTGCTATCTACACCTGCGCTCAGTTCATCATTACGGCCGCCTGCATGGCCTATTCCATCTCGTCGCTGCGCAAGCTGGGCGTGAGCCTGCCGGTCCGCGGCGCGGTCTTGCTGTTCTTTGTGTTTATGCCCATGTTCTCCAACTACGCGGCCCTGCTTACCAAAGATGTGCTGTTTGCCGACGCGTTTTTGGTGCTGTTGGTGCAGACCGTGAAGCTCGTGGCATGCGGCCTGCCCCGTCGCGATGCCAATGCCGAGCGTGCGGGCGAACAGAGGCCCGTGCTCTTTGCGCGCCACGACTGGCTGCTGCTCGCTCTGGGCGCCATGGGTTCCACGTTCCTGCGCAACGGCGGCCTAGTGTTTCCCCTGGCGGCATGCGTAATCGCGGCGGCGTTTTGCGTATGGGACGTGCATGTGGCTCGTCGTGCAGCCAAGCAGACTGGTGCTGCGCCTTCGGGCGCCATTCCGCGTTTCCGCTGGGTTGGCGTTCTCGCGGTGCTCGCGCTCTGCCTTGCCTCTAATATGTACTTCACCAAGGTCTTTATGCCGGCGCACGATATCACGCCTGGTTCCAAGCGCGAAATCCTCTCGATTCCGTTCCAGCAGACGGCTCGTTTCGTCCAAAAGCACGACGGCCTCAACTCGGGCGTCAACCCTACGGTTAAGGAGGACGGCACCATCGTGGAGGCTCCTTGCGACGGCTTGGTGACCGACGAAGAGCGTGCCGTGATCGACCGTGTGCTCAAGTACGAGAATCTGGGCCGCCGCTACAACCCCGACAAGTCCGATGCCGTCAAGAACTGCTTTAACGAGTACGCCTCGCAGGAGGACATCGATGCCTATTTTGGGGTATGGGCCCAGATGTTTAAGAAGGATCCCGAGTGCTATATTTCGGCGCTTATCAATAACTACTATGGTTATTTTTATCCGAGCGCGCGCGATGCCTGGATCTACAGCACGGCGCGCAGTGCCGAGATCATGGCGCGTCCCGACAACCTCAAGTACTTCGACTTCCATCCGGTTGACAGCAACGTGGTGCGCTGGTGTGACCATCTGATCAACCTATACCGTGTGGCGGTGCAGCGTGTTCCCTTTATCTCGCTCACCATGAGCTCGGCCACCTATGTGTGGATCATGATCGCCGTGGTGGTCTACCTGCTGCGTCGTCATTCATGGCGTGCGCTGGCGATCTGGGTGCCGCTGTTGGGCGTGCTTGCCGTGTGCCTGATTGGTCCGTGTAACGGATCGACCTACATGCGCTACCTGTATCCGGTCATCGCCTGCATGCCCTTTGTCATCGGCGCCACCGTCACCCGCAGCGACTTCCTCTGGTCCTAACTTGGTGCATTGGGGGTCAGGTTTCTTTGCACCAAAGGGGTCATCATCACGACGCCTTCATTTTGGGGTTTATCTCGCAGGCCAGTAGGTATATCATAACGACGTTTGTTTATATTGCCCGAGCATCTGCGCTGGGCTTTAGGTCGAAACCGATAGGAGACACGTATGTCCGGACACTCTAAGTGGGCCACAACCAAGCATCGTAAGGGCGCGCAGGACGCCAAGCGTTCCGCCCTCTTCTCCAAGCTCAGCCGCAACATCACCGTTGCTGCCCGTCTCGGCGGTGACCCGCTGCCCGAGAACAACGCCAGCCTCGCCGCTGCCGTTGCCAAGGCCAAGGCTCAGTCCATGCCTAAGGACAAGATTAAGTCCGCTATCGACAAGGCTTTTGGTTCGGGTGCTGACGCCGCCGTCTACGAGAACATCGTGTACGAGGGCTACGGTCCCGCCGGTGTCGCCGTCTACGTCGACTGCCTGACCGACAACCGCAACCGTACCGCCGCTGATGTCCGTTCCGCCTTCTCCCACGCCGGTGGCAACCTGGGCACCTCCGGCTCCGTCGCCTTCCAGTTTGAGCGCAAGGGCCAGATCGTCGTCGCCAAGGAGATCCTGGACGAGAACGCCAAGAAGGAGACCATGATCGCCAATGGTGCTGCCGGTGACGAGGATGAGTTCATGATGGCCATCGCCGAGGCCGGTGGCGAGGACTACGAGGACGCCGGCGAGGAGTGGATCGTCTGGACTACTGCCAACGAGGTCATGGCTGTCTCCAAGGCGCTCGAGGAGCAGGGCGTCCAGGTCAAGGGCTCCGAGACCACCATGGTCCCGACCACCCCGACCGAGGTCTCCGGCGCCGACGCCAAGAAGGTTCAGCGCCTCATCGACCGTCTTGAGGAGCTCGACGACGTCCAGGATGTTTACAGCACCATGGACATGACCGACGAGGTCATCGCTGCCCTCGAGGAGGAGTAGCGCCCGCACGGGTTAAGCCGTGCATATCTGGGCATAATGAAGCGAGCATGCAAGCCTCGTGGAATAGATGAGCCGGATCCGCGTGCAATGAGGCACCGGACCCGGCTCTTTTATAATGATGCGAACCGTTTTGCATTTCGAGAGCCGAGATTTGAAGGGAGCGCCGCGTGCGCGTACTCAAACGAGCCCTAGCGATCGTGTATCTTGCCGCCACCATCGTGGCGCTGGGTACGCTTGTCTGCCAGTTTTGGGGGCCGTATACGTATCGCTTTATGCTGCTGATGCGCGACCCCATGCCGCGCATTGTCGTGACGGCATGCGGCGGAGTTGTGGCGATCGGCGTACTGGTAAGCTTCTTCCGCCTGATGTTTGCTCGTCGCGAGCCGTCCTGCGTGCATCCGGCGGGGGAGCGCAATATCGAGGTCACGCTCGCGGCGCTTTCTTCGTGTGCCAGGGCTGCTGCCGAGCGCGACGACCGCGTGATGGTCGAGCATGTCGAGGCCCGCGTCCAAGGCCCCGACGATTCGCACGTCCGATTTAAGGTCGAGGCTATCGCGCTTGACGATAAGGACGTGGCATCTCTGGCTACCGCGATGCAACAGCGCATCGAGGAAGCTTGCGACACCATGCTCGGCACGCCGGGTACGACCGCGCGCGTCCGTTTTTTGCCGTCCAAGACTACCGTCCAGACCGTGGAGGTTTCCGGTGAGTGATACCAATCAAGATAAGACCGCTCGTACGCCGCGCCTGACGATTGACCAGAGCGCTGCGCCGGCGAGCGAACCTGTTGATTCCAAAGCAGAGGCAACCGAGTTGCAAGATGCGGCAGCCGCGGATTTTGACGAGGCCATGGGTCTCATCAAGGGTACGGGCGCTGCCATCTGGAGCTATGCTGTGCGTCATCCCAACACCACGCTCGGTGCCGTCGCTGGCTTTATCCTCGCCGTGTTGGTGCTCACGCTCGGCCTGTGGGACACGCTCGTCATTGCATTCTTCGTGCTGATTGGCGCTGTGATCGGCCAAATTCGCGACGGCGAGAACGGGATCGTCAACTTCTTCGGCCGTCTGTTTAGTGGCCGCTAATATGTATTCGACTGTCGCATCCGCGGCAGGCATAAGGAGGAACCATGGCTTTTAATACGAAGGTCGATGTGGCCGATACCGAGCTCGAGGCGAACGAGGCGGTCGTCGCCGAAGCCGAGGATGTGACGCTCGAGGACGAGGCTCTTGTCGAGGTCGAGTCCGATGAGGATGAGGACGACGAAGAGGCGGACGAGTCCGAGGACTCGCTGACCTATTCCAACGGTGTGATCGAGAAGATCGTTGCCATGGCCACCCGCGAGGTTCCGCACGTTCTGGGCATGAAGGGTAACCTTATGCACTTTGTGCAGGAGCAGTTTGGTGCCGAGAATCTGACCAAGGGCGTGACGGTCGAGGTCACCGATGACAATCGCGTGGTCGTCAACATCTCCGTCATTATCGAGTACGGCGCCTATGCGCCCGCGATCTTCGACGATGTCAAGGCGCGTGTCACCGAGCGCCTTGCCGCGATGACCGGCCTTGAGGTGGCGGGCGTCAACCTGCGTATCGAGGACGTCATCACCCCCGAGGAGTACGAGCACCGCACCAGCCAGCACGAGTAACCTTCCAAAAAGAGACAGGTTTGTTTTGGCAGGTTTTATCTGCGAAAACGTTAAACGGCCGACCGCGCAAGTAAAAGCGTGGCCGGCCGTTATTTGTATGCCCCCCGATGTAGGCATACCGCTCGTCTAACTAAGGGTTGCAATCCCCACGTTCCGCGTTACCCTAATGGGCGCATTGTTTCCAAATTGTTAACGAGGGGTTGCCGTAATGGCCGACGAGCACGAAACAGAAAGCAAGGCATGGGCGATTGAGGCCGCCGCGGCAGAGGCGGCATCGCGTGCTGCCGAGGAGATGCATCGTCCTCCCGTGGTGCCGATGGAGCGCGTGGTCGATCGCACCGATATCGAGCGCGGCGAGCGTGCCGGTCAAAAGCGCAGCCAGGAGCCGGGCTTTCCGCGCTTTTTTGCCGAGCTCAATCTGGGCCTGATTCTTACGGCCTTCGCCATCGTTGCGTTTAAAACCCCTAATCACTTTGCTTTTGGCGGCACCTCGGGCGTGTCGGTCATTCTGTCCACGCTGTTCCCGACCCTGCCCGTCGGCGTCTTTATGTGGATTATCAACGCGGTTCTCGTCGTTTTGGGTTTTATCTTTTTGGAGCGCAAGGCAATCCTGTGGAGCGTCTTCGCCTCGTTTGCGCTGTCCGCCTATGTTTCGCTTTTTGAGCTCTTTATCCCGACTGATGTCTCGATGACGGGCGATATGTGGCTCGACCTGTGCTTTGCCGTGATTCTGCCGGCGCTCGGCAGCGCTATTGTCTTTGACATCGGCGCCTCGACGGGCGGCACGGACATTCTTGCCATGATCCTCAAGCGCCGAACGACGCTCGAGATTGGCCGCGCCCTGCTACTGGTCGATATCGGCATCGTGACCATCGCGGCCTTCTTGTACGGCCCGCGCGTCGGTCTGTACTGCGTGCTCGGCCTGTTTGCCAAGACGCTCGTGGTCGACAAGGCCATCGAGAGCATTCACCTGCGCAAAGTCTGCACGGTCATTTGCTCCGAGCCGCGCAAAGTCGAGGAGTTTATCGTCAAACATCTCAACCGCACGGCGACTATCAGCCGCGGCTACGGTGCTTTCTCGGGCAAGTGCGTGACGGTGATCATGAGCGTGCTGAGCCGTCGCGAGGCCGTGCAGCTGCGCCGCTATGCTCGCGAGATTGATCCGGGTGCCTTTATCACGATCGTCGACAGCTCCGAGATCGTCGGTAAGGGCTTCCGCGGAACGAACTAGTGCGGACACACTCATCAAACAATCGAAAAGCGCCTCGCGCGTTGCAAATACGTCATCTAAGAGTATTTGTCCTCACATTGGGTGATAATGATGCCAAAGACATCGTTTGCGATCCAGGTGATTCGCTCTAGATACGAAGGGATGATTTCGATGTTCTGCTCGCAGTGTGGCGCCCCCATGGGCGATAACGACAAGTTCTGCGGCGTGTGTGGTGCTCCTAATGCCGGTGCCGCTGGCCCCGCTCCCCAGGGACAGCCTCAGCCCCAGCAGTTTGTTCCGCAACCGCCCGTGGCGAATGCGCCAAAGGGCTGTGTGGCTCAGGCGTTCCAAGATATGACTAAGACTCCGGGCGTGCTTCAGCGTGTATGCCAAATCGCGTTTTTGCCGGCGCTGATTTGCGTTGTGTCGGTGCTCGTGTTGTTTATTCCCGTTATTGGCGGCATTGCAGCTGCCATCGGCTTTTTGGCAGCTTGCATTGCGAGCGTGTGCGGTTCGGGCTTTGGTATCGAGTGGGGCCGCGATCTGTCGCTTAAGATCGATGACGGCATGGACCGTCCGCTGATGCGTTCCACGTCGTTTGGTCTCGGAGTCTTTTCGAGCGTTATTTCGGTCGTGCTCGAGGTTATCGCTGCCATTCCCGTTATCGGTGTAGTGCTTTCGCTGGTGGAGGGCGTGGTAATTGGCGCTGCGGGCTCGTATTCTTATTACGGCTCTTATGCGCTCGAGGCTGCGCTGTTTGGCTCGCTTGGCCTGCTTGTCCTGGCGCTAATTGCCTCGGCGATTCTGGGTGTCTTCTTTAAGATGTTCGCCGACATCGCCGTGATGCACTTTGCGGTGACCGGGCGTGTCGAGAGCGCGTTTTCGCTCGATAAGGTCTGGGCGGCGTTTAAGCACAATAAGACCAAGCTGTTCTGTGCTTCGTTCCTTCCCGAGTTTTTGACGGGCCTGGTCGCCAACGTTGTCACATGGATCTTGACGGTCGTCTTTGGCGCCATTGCCTCTGTCGGTATGTATAGCTACTACTATCGTCCTACGGGTATTGAGGCAATTGTTACCGGCGGTGGCGTCACGCTCGTGCTGTTCCTGGTGCTGGTCGCTTTCGTCACCGTATTTCTTACGGTTTTTGGCAAGATGCTCAAGCACCGTGCCGTTGGCTATTGGGTTGCACGTTATGCAAGCGAATGGGCCGATGAGGATAAGGACGACGTCCTGACTTTTGCGTTGCCCTTCGAGAAGAAGTCCGCTCCTTCGGGTTACGGTGCTCCGGATGCTTCGCCGGCACCTGCACCCGCTCCCGCGACCGAGCCTGAGCCGGCGCCCGAGCCTG
>URWC01000085.1 GCA_900551555.1 uncultured Collinsella sp.
TACGAGAGTCAGCTGCGCGCTATCGTCCGCTTCCTTAACGAGTCCGGTGTTCAGGTGGGCTTTGAGATGCCCGAACTGCCGGTCAACGACACCAGCTGCGACGGTGTCTCCTACAAGCAGATCACTCACAAGCAGCCCAAGAAGGACTCGAAGGCCCTGCTCGAGGGCCGTCCCGTCTACACGGGCGACCTGGTGCCCGCCGGCGCGCTCATTGTCAAGCTCAAGCGCAGCCCGTATGCCCGCGCCAAGATCCGCTCCATCGACACGTCGCGCGCTCTGAAGGTGCCTGGCGTGGTGGGCGTCTACACCTACGAGGACGTGCCCCAGCGCCGCTTTACCATCGCCGGTCAGAGCTATCCGCAGCCGAGTCCCTACGACCGCCTGATCCTCGAGAACCTCGTGCGCTATCAAAACGAGGAGGTGGCGATCGTCGCCGCCGAGTCCGAGGAGGCCGCCGACAAGGCACTCAAGCTCATCAAGGTCGACTATGAGGTGCTCGAGCCCCTGCTCGACTTTACCCAGGCGCTCGATAACGACATCGTGGTCCACCCCGAGGGCGATGTGACCTTTATGTTCCCGCAGGGCGGCGACGTTGCTCGCAACCTGGTGTGCAGCGGTACCAGTGATTTTGGCGATCTGGACGAGGCCTTCGCCCAGAGCGACATCGTCTTTGAGCGTACCTACACCAGCCAGGCCACGCAGACCGCGCCCATGGAGACCTTCCGCGCCTTCGCGACGACCGACGCGTTCGGGCGCATCTCGGTGACCACCTCTACACAGGTGCCCTTCCACGTTCGCCGCATGGTCGCGCAGTCGCTCGACATTCCGCAGTCGCAGGTGCAGGTCATCAAGCCGCGTATCGGTGGCGGCTTTGGCTCCAAGCAGACGGGCTGCTGCGAGATCTTCGTGGCGTTCGTGACGCAGCAGACCGGCCGTCCGAGCTACTGCTGCTACACCCGCGAGGAGACCATCACCGCGGGCAACTCGCGCCACCAGATGCAGATGACCGTTAAGCTGGGCGCCATGAACGACGGCACCATCACGGCCATCGACCTGCATACGCTGTCCAACGCCGGCGCGTACGGCGAGCACGCCACCACGACGATCGGCCTTTCGGGCCACAAGAGCCTGCCCATCTACAACCATGTGAAGGCAAGCCGCTTTAGCTGGGACGCCGTCTACACCAATACCAACCGTGGCGGCGCGTATCGCGGCTACGGTGCCACCCAGGGCCAGTTTGCCGTGGAGAGCGCCGTCAACGAGCTCGCCGACATGTTGCACATGGACCCCGCCGACCTGCGCCTTAAGAACATGGTGCACGAGGGCGAGACCATGCCGCAGTACTACAACGAGAAGCTCAACGCCTGCGCACTCGACCGCTGCCTGCTGCGCGCGATGGACATGATCGGTTGGCGCGACAAGCCGCTAGCCGTCGACCTGGGCGACCGTGTGCGTGCTCTGGGCTGTGCGCTCACCATGCAGGGCTCGGGCATCTCCAACGTGGATATCGCCGGCATCGACATGCGCTTGGAAGAGGACGGCTTCATTACCATCGGCACCGGCGCCACCGATAACGGCATGGGCGTCGATACGATCCTGGCGCAGATTGCCGCCGAGGAGCTGGGCGTGGAGAGTTCGCTGATCGTGGTGCGCGGCGTGGACACCGATGTGTCGCCGTTTGACGCCGGCTCGTACGCGAGCTCGGGTACGTACGTGACGGGTCTTGCCGCCAAGAACGCCGCGACCGAGCTGCGCGAGAAGATTTGCGCCAAGGCCGCTCAGATGTGGGACGTGGACGCCGCCGATGTGGTCTTCGATGGCCAGTACGTGCGCCTGTCCGACGAGCGTGCCGCGCGCGAGCAGAACCGCTACCTCACGCTGCGCGACTTTGCCAACCTGTGCGTCAAGAACATCGCGGGCGGCGACGCGCTCACCTCGCACGCCTCTGCCTGTCTGCCTGTTTCGCCTCCGCCGTTTATGGCCGGTATTGCCGAGGTCGAGGTCGACAAGGCCACCGGCAAGGTGACTGTGGTGGACTACGCCGCGGCCGTCGACTGCGGCACCGTGATCAACGAGGCACTCGCGCGCGTCCAGGCCGAGGGCGGCATTGCCCAGGGTATCGGTCACGCGCTCTACGAGATTGTCGAGCACGATGACCGCGGCCGCCTGCGCACCGGCAACTTTATGAGCTACAAGCTGCCCACGCGCCTGGATATCGGCAGCATTCGCGTGGCCTTTGAGCCGAGCTACGAGCCGACGGGCCCGTTTGGCGCCAAGTCGATCGGCGAGGTCGTCATCAACACGCCGCTCGCCGCCGTTGCCTCAGCCGTGGCGCACGCCACCGGCCACCAGGTTCGCTCGCTGCCCATCACGCCCGAGAAGGCCCTGCTGGGGGAGTAGCGGGTCAGCGAACAAGTCGTAATTGGCGGGGCAACTTGCCCCGCCTTTTGCACTCGTGGTGAGGTCGTGAGCCTGTAAAAGGTGTGCGTGCGCTTGCCGTTCGTATCTGCTATCATTCCTAGTCTGTGCGCTCATGCGGGCGTGGCGGAATTGGTAGACGCGCCAGATTTAGGTTCTGGTGGGATTCCCGTGAAGGTTCGAGTCCTTTCGCCCGCACCATCGCACTTGCGTCGGCCTTGGCCGTCGCGACACTTTGTTGCATAAAGGTACCAGCACCTCAGATAAGCTGGGCAGTATGAGGAGGAACGTGTTGAACATCACCGCTTCTGACGTCAAGGACGCCAAGCTCACCGCTACGGTCACCATCCCGGCCGCCGACGTCGACGCCGCGATCAAGAAGGCCTACAAGGACACCGCCAAGAAGTACCGCTTCCCGGGCTTCCGTGCCGGTAAGGCTCCCCGTCCGGTCATCGACTCCGCCCTTGGCGCCGAGGCTACCCTCGCTCAGGCCACCAACGACCTGATCGCCGCCAACGAGCCCGCCGTCCTCAACGAGCTGGACATCGTCCCCACCAAGAACGGTGACTACAAGGACCTCGACCTCGCCAAGGATCACGAGGACTACACCTACACCGTCGAGTTCTCCCTGCGTCCCGCCGCTGAGCTCTCCTCCTTCGACGCCGTCGAGATCGAGATGCCCCCTGCGGAGGTGACCGAGTCCGAGATCAACAACCAGGTCGAGATGCTCCTCAACTACCGTGCCACCTTCGAGGACGTCGAGGGCCGCGCCGTCGAGGCCGAGGACTATGTGACCGTCGACCTCAAGGCCGTCGAGAACGCCGACAACTTCGCCGCCGAGGGCCGCATGCTCATCGCCGGTAGCGACAGCAACCCCAAGGAGTTCAACGAGGCCCTGATCGGCGCTAACGTCGACGACGTCAAGACCGTCACTTGGACCGACGAGGTCGAGGAGGGCGAGGAGGCCGAGACCCACACCGTCGAGGTCACCGTCAAGGGCATCAAGGTCCGCAACACCCCCGAGCTCACCGACGAGCTCGTCAAGTCCGACTTTGGCTTCGACAGCATCGACGCCATGCGCGACGCCATCAAGATCGAGATCGAGCAGGACAAGGCTTCCCGCCTCCCGGCCGAGAAGGAGAACCGTTGCGTCGCCGCCCTCGCCGAGCGTCTGCAGCTCGACGAGATGGACGCCGACTACGAGCAGTCCGTCTTTGAGGAGCTTGGCCAGAACTTCCTGTCCAACCTCGCTGCCCGCGGCATGACCCTGGACACCTGGCTGCCCGCTTCCGGCCTGACCATGGAGCAGTTCATCGGCGACCTGCACAAGCAGGCCAACGACGTTGCCCGTGAGTCCCTGGCTCTGGACGCCCTCGCCCGCGAGCTCAAGATTGAGGTCACCGAGGACGACATCAACGCCGAGTTCGAGAAGGCCGGCGTCAAGGACGTCGAGGCTTCCAAGGCCGAGTTCATCGCCGATGGCCGCATGCCTGCCGTCCGCGAGTCCATCCGTCGCTCCAAGGCCGTCGACCACCTGGTCGAGAACGCCAAGGTGACCGAGGTCGACGAGACCGCCAAGGACGCCGAGTAATTCTCGCCACCTTGCCCGCGAGCGCATGCGTGCGTCCGTGATGGGGTAAAGTTATACACCGGTTATCCGGTTGCTTCGTACGGTGCCAGCCAATGCATAGCATGCGGGCACCGTACGTTTATCTAGAACCAATTTGGTCCGCAAGAGAGAAATGGAGATGCGTATGATCGCTAAGTTCGATTCCGCTCTCGTGCCATACGTTATCGAGCAGACGCCGCGCGGCGAGCGCAGCTACGATATCTATTCGCGCCTGCTCAACGATCGCATCATCTTCTTGGGCGAGGAGATCAACTCCGTCAGCGCCAACCTGGTCGTTGCCCAGCTGTTGCATCTTGAGAGCCAGGATGCCGAGAAGGATATCTCGCTCTACATCAATTCGCCCGGCGGCGAGGTCTACTCCGGCCTGGCGATTCTGGACACCATGAACTTTATCAAGCCGCAGGTCTCCACCATCTGCGTCGGTATGGCCGCGTCCATGGCCGCCGTGCTGCTTTCGGCCGGCGCCAAGGGCAAGCGCTTCTGCCTGCCGCACTCCAAGGTCATGATTCACCAGCCCAGCGGCGGTGCGCAGGGCCAGCAGACCGAGATCGAGATCGTGGCCGAGGAGATCAAGAAGACCCGTCGCGAGCTCAATCAGATTCTGTCCGACGCATCGGGCCAGCCCATCGAGAAGGTCCAGGCCGATACCGAGCGCGATAACTACCTCACGGCTGCCGAGGCCCTCGACTACGGTCTGATCGACCGCATCGTCACCTCGCGCGACCTCGCCGCGAAGGATGCCTAGGATGGCCGGTAACATGCAGGACGGCTTCGACGAGAACGGCAACCCCATCCGCTGCTCCTTCTGCGGAAAAGAGCAGGGTCAGGTTCGCCGCCTGGTGAAGGGCCCGACCAACATCTTTATCTGCGACGAGTGCGTTGCCGCCTGTTCCGAGATCTTGGAGGAGTCGCTGGCTTCGGATTTTATGGATGCCGCTCGCAACGGCAAGCTGCCGGGCTTCCTTAACGACCACGGCCAGGCTGCGTCCCAGCCCGCCGTTGACCCCGAGGCCGAGGGCTTTGAGCTGGAGGACGATGCCCGCCAGGTCATTACGCATGTGCCGACGCCGCATGAGATTTATGACGAGCTTTCGGCCTATGTTATGGGTCAGGAGGACGCCAAGCGCGCCATGTCGGTGGCCGTGTACAACCACTATCGCCGCGTGATCGAGGGCGGCGCCGCGCTTTCGGCCTTTGACGAGGCTGGCGGCATGGGCGGCCAGCTCGACGACGATATGGACGAGGTGGAGCTCGCCAAGTCCAACATTTTGTTGCTCGGCCCCACCGGTACCGGCAAGACCCTGCTCGCCCAGACGCTCGCGCGCATCCTTGAGGTGCCGTTTGCCATTGCCGACGCCACCGCGCTCACCGAGGCCGGTTATGTGGGCGAGGACGTGGAGAACATCCTGCTCAAGCTCATCAATGCCGCCGATGGCGATATTGAGCGCGCGCAGGTCGGCATCATCTACGTGGACGAGATCGACAAGATCGCCCGCAAGGCCGAGAACCTCTCTATTACCCGCGATGTTTCGGGCGAGGGCGTTCAGCAGGCACTGCTTAAGATCCTTGAGGGCACGGTGGCCAGCGTTCCGCCCACCGGTGGTCGCAAGCATCCCCAGCAGGAGTTGCTGCAGATCGATACGACCAACATCCTGTTTATCTGCGGTGGTGCCTTTGTGGGTCTGGACAAGATCATCGCCGACCGCGTGGGCAACAAGGGCGTGGGCTTTAACTCCGAGATCGCCGGCCCCACCTCGGTCGACGAGAATGACCTGCTGCGCCAGGTGCTCCCGCAGGATCTCAACGCCTTTGGCATGATCCCCGAGTTTGTGGGGCGTACGCCTGTCGTCACCCAGACGCAGGCGCTCGACGAGGACGACCTGGTGTCGATCCTGACGGAGCCCAAGAACGCCGTGGTGCGTCAGTACCGCAAGATGTTCCAGTTGGAGGACGTGGATCTTGAGTTTGAGGACGCGGCACTGCACGAGATTGCCCGCATGGCGCTCGCCCGCAAGACCGGCGCCCGCGGCCTGCGCTCCATCTGCGAGGACGTGCTGCAGCAGACGATGTTCGACCTGCCCAGCGAGGAGGGTGTCGCCAAGGTCATCGTGACTGAAGCCTCCGTAAAGGGCGAAGAACAGCCCCAACGCATCTACGGCTAAGCCAGCCTAAAACGTGTTTGCAAATAGCCTCCGACCACCCGCGGTCGGAGGCTATTTTATATATACGCAATAACCCCAACTACCTGTGTTATTCTGTGTGTTTGTTTAAGCCTCAGCGAAGTCATTACAGACTGAAGTAATCGATACCTAAGGCGTGTCCGCCTGCTTGGTTTTCGCTCGGTCAGGTCCTGCGCAAGACGAAAGCCACATTAAGTGGCTTTCTTTGCGTGCGGAATCTACGAAAAGTTAACCCGTGCCGCCCGGCCAGGCCCTAGGTTTACTTACCTGCCGCCAAGATGGCGTCTTGAGTGTCTAGATACTTAGGCTGAATTTAATTGAACGAAGGACGCTCCTTGTTGATGAGGGGCGTCCTTCTGGTTTTGGTTACTTTGGAATTGTGGTCGTGCCCTTACTTGGCGTCTGCCCAGGTCACTCCAGTCGAAGCTTCGGCGATTAGGGGGACGTGGAGGTCTACTACGTGTTCCATGACGTCGCGGACCATGGTGGTTAGGCGCTCGACTTCGTCGATGGGGCACTCAAAGTCCAGTTCGTCGTGTACCTGCAAGATCATGTGGGCGGCAAAGCCCTCCTCTTCCAGACGGCGGCTTACGCGGGCCATGGCGATCTTGATGATGTCGGCCGCGGTGCCCTGCATGGGATGGTTCATGGCCGTGCGCTCGCCAAAGCCGCGGAGTTGCGGGTTTTTGGCCTTGAGCTCCGGAATATGGCGACGGCGGCCGTACATGGTCTCGGCGTAGCCCGTCTGCTTGGCACGTGCTACCACGTTGTCGAGGAACGTGCGCACGCCCGGGTAGGCCTCGTAGTAGCGGTCGATCATGTCGCGCGCCTCGGCAATCGAGATATGCAGCGACTGCGACAGGCCGTAGGCCTGCTGGCCATACACGATACCAAAGTTCACGGCCTTGGCGCGACTGCGCAGGTCGGGCGTTACCTCGGACACCGGCACACCAAATACGCGCGCCGCCGTCTCGGCATGGAAGTCCTCGCCCTCGTTAAAGGCGCGCACCAAGTGCTCGTCACCCGAGAGATGCGCCAGCAGACGCAACTCGATCTGCGAGTAGTCCACCGCCAAAAAGACGTTGCCCTCGCCCGCCGAGAACGCCGTCTTGACGGTACGCCCCAGCTCCGAGCGCGTCGGGATGTTCTGCAGGTTCGGGTCGCTCGAGGACAGACGCCCCGTTGCCGTGATGGTCTGGTTGTACGTAGTGTGCACGCGACCGTCACCACGACGTAGCGGGCCCAGGGTGTCCAGATAGGTGGACTTGATCTTAGACTTCTCACGCCAGTCCAAGATCAGACGCACGATCTCGTGGTCACGCGCAAGGTCGCTCAGCACCTTGGCGTTGGTCGAATAATAGCCGCGCTTGGTCTTTTTGAGACCCTTGGTCGGAAGGCCCATCACATCAAAGAGCACATGCGACAGCTGCATGGGACTGCCAATATTAAAGGTCTCATCACCGGCAAGGTCGCGAATGCTTCGTTCGACCTCGGTGATCTGGGTCGCCAGACCCTCGGACAGACTGTGCAGGCGGTCGGGGTCCACGAGCATGCCCGCGCGCTCCATCTTGGCAAGTACCGGAACGAGCGGCATCTCGATGCCATCGAACACGTTGGCGGCGTTCTCACGGGCCATGCACTCGCGCAACGGCGCCACGAGCGCCAGCGTCAGAGCCGCAGTACGGGCGGCAGGCGCCGGAGCGTCCTCACCGGCACCCTCTGCACCGCGCGCCGCAGGCAACGCCATCTGCAGATAGGTATCGGCCAGATATGCCTCATCGAACTCGGAGCGATCGGAATCCAGCAGATAGGCAGCGACCACGGTATCGAAG
>URWC01000086.1 GCA_900551555.1 uncultured Collinsella sp.
TGCCTGTGCGGCACGGCGACGCTCATCGAGCAGCTGGCCCAGACCAAGGGCATCCCGGTCACGCGCGTAGATATTCCCGCGCAGCTCAAGGGTGCCCTGTTCCTGGTGAGCGACGAGCACGGTGTGGTTGCCGCCGCCGACTCCGACTCCGACGCCGCCGACTCCGACGCCGCCACGGTCGCCTTCTTCGCCGACGGCTACGAAAAGCTTCGCGCCCGCCGCTAAATGATTTTTCTGGGACGGGATTAAAAACTCATTTAATTCCCGTGCCCGTTGCGAGCGAGGGGCAAGCCCCTGCCGCTCGCGAACAGTTCTGTCACCTTGGTGACGCGCGAGGCGCATACCTGCGGCTCCGCAGCCATAATGGTGGCAAGACAACCAAGAGGGGAGTGGAATCCATGGCGCTGATCTATGTCGTTGAGGACGACGAGCCCATTCGTCGTGAGCTTGTCGACATCCTTGCCCGCGCCGGTTTTGAGGTTGAGACATGCGAATCGTTTGAGCATGTCTCGCGCGATATTCTCGCCGCCGCGCCCGACCTAGTGCTGCTCGACCTCACGCTTCCCGTCAAGGACGGCCAGCATATCTGCCACGAGGTTCGCCGCGAATCCGAGGTTCCCATCATCGTCCTTACGTCGCGCGCGACCGAGATCGACGAGGTCATGGCCATGACGCTTGGCGCGGACGACTTTGTTCCCAAGCCTTACAGCGCCCGCGTGCTCGTGGCGCGCATCAATGCCTTGCTGCGCCGCACCGCGGCGGCGGGCGAGCGTAGCACGCTCGTCCACAAGGGACTGGAGCTCGACCTCGCACGCTCCATGGTCACCAATACGCAAACCGGTACCAGCACCGAGCTCACCAAAAACGAACTGCGTATCCTCTCGCTGCTTCTGAGCCGCGCGGGCAAGATTGTTTCGCGCTCGGCCATCATGCAGGACCTGTGGGACTCCGACGCCTTCGTGGACGACAACACGCTCACCGTCAACATCAACCGCCTGCGCACCACGCTCGAAAAAATCGGCATCAAGGGGTATTTGACAACGCACCGCGGCCAAGGCTATTCGGTCTAGGGGCCGGCTATGTCGTTTGGCAAGTTCTTTAAAGACGCACTGCTTCCCGTCGCCGTGTGGACGTGCGGCGTGCTGCTGAGCTGCTTTGTGCTGACGGTCGCCGGTGCACCCGTCTCTATCGTGGTCGTGGCGGTCGGCGTGTCCTTTATCTTTGGCATGCTCGGCATCGTGATCGAATACGCTCGCCGTCGCCGTTTTCTGCGTCAGTTGGAGCGCGCGGCCGAGGAGCTCGAGAGTCCCGCATGGGTGCAGGAGATGGTGCAATGCCCGACCTATGCCGAGGGCGAGCTCGAGTACGAGGTCTTGCGCCGGGTGGGCAAGGCGGCATGCGACGAGGTTGCCGAAGGCCGGCGTCAGACCGATGACTATCGCGACTATATCGAGAGCTGGGTCCACGAGGCCAAGCTGCCCCTGGCGGCGGCCCATCTGATTTTGGAAAACCTGGATGGCAGCGAAGACGACCTGTCGCGTGTGGATGACCTGGGTCGCGAGCTGGCTCGCGTGGAGCGCTATATCGACCAGGCGCTGTACTACGCGCGCTCGGAAGTCGTGGAGCGCGACTACTTGATTCGCCGCTGGGATCTCAAGACCCTGGTGACGGGCGCGATTAAGGCCAACGCGCGCGAGCTCATCGCGGCGCACGTGGCCCCGGTGTGCGAGAACCTCGACTTTGAGGTCTTTACCGACGAGAAGTGGCTCGAGTTTATTCTGGGCCAGCTCATTCAGAACAGCATTAAATATGCGCGCGCGGATGGCGCAAAGATCGTGTTTTCGGGTGCGTTGCTGGACGAGGGCCTGGCAAGCGAGCGCATCGAGCTTACCGTCGCGGACAACGGCTGCGGCGTGAGCGCGGCCGACCTGCCGCGCGTGTTCGAGAAGGGCTTTACCGGCGACAACGGCCGCACCACCAAGCGCGCAACGGGCATCGGTCTCTATCTGGTGGCGCGCCTGTGCTCCAAGATGGGCATCGACGTCACCGCGGCATCCGACGCCGGCGAAGGCTTTGTCGTCACGTTTGCCTTCTCGACCAACAAGTTCCAATACTTTGAGTAGTCGTCGCGGTGTAACGTCCCGGAGCGTCATTCACGTTAAGACATATATCCCAAACGGGATAATTCCATCATGATGTGCTATGATTATCCCGTTTGGGATAATCATAGGGGATTAGCATGCAAGACTGGAATGAGCGAACGATTTTTGACCCAGCTGAACTCGGTGCATATTTGCGTGAGCGCCGGAAGAAGCTCGGTTATACCCAACGCGATGTGGCTGATTTCAACCAGTGCAGTTTGCGCTTTGTGAGCGAGCTTGAGCGTGGAAAGGCGGGTGCCAATCTTCGCCAAACCCTTCAAATCGCTAACAGCTTGGGGGTCGATTTGATCCTGAGGGAGAGGGGCGACGGTTCATGGCATTAAAGGTTTATCGTGAGTATCGGGGAACGTTTGAGCTGGTCGGAGAATTTGAGAGGGCCGACCCCGTAAACGAGACGTTTGCATATGATGAGGGATATCTTGAACGCGACGATGCTGCCGCACTCTCAGCTTCTCTTCCCTTGCGACATGACCCATATACCAGCAATGAGTTTTCGGCCTTCTTTTCGGGCATGCTTCCCGAGGGCCCGGTTCGGCATGAGCTGTCGATGCGTTTTCAAATCCCCCAGTCAGACTATTTATCGATGCTCGAGCGTTTGGGCGATGAGTGCGTTGGTGCCTTGAGGTTTCTCGGCGATGAGAAATCGAGCTACGATCCGGGCTATCGTCCTCTGCAAGACGAGGATTTTGAGGCACTTTCTAAGGCGGAAGTGTTTGAGATTGCAAATGATATGCAGGATTCGAGGCTGTCGTTGGCGGGCGCTCAGTCTAAAACCGGTTGGTTTTTACCGCGCGGTAAAGATGCAAAAAAGGCCGGGTCGGGGGATTGGATGCTGCCGCTCGGCTCTGCCCCCTCGACTCACATAGTCAAGATTGCTTCAACTAAACATCCGGATTTGCCGTTCAACGAATTAATTTGCATGACGGCAGCGTCTGCTGCTGGGCTTGAAATTGCCCGTTCAGAAGCTTCGGATACGATTCCTGGTGCGTTCTTTTCCGAGCGTTATGACAGAATCTGGAGCAATGAGCCGCCGTCGATGAGCGGATTCGATGTGCCTCTGAGGCTGCATCAGGAGGATTTTTGCCAAGCGGTTGGCTGGCCTTCGTATGTGAAATACGAGACACGTCCCGATAGCTGCTATATGGTTCTTTGCGGCCGATTGATAAGAGAGCAATCGTCTAACGTAATTGCTGATACTCAAATGTTCGCTCGTCAGGTAATGGTCGATTATGCGTTGGGGAATTGCGACTCGCATCTCAAGAACCATTCGTTTCTCTATAGTCCGAGTTGGCGGGAAAAGAGGTTGGCCCCTGCATACGATATTATCTGCACGACGATAATGGGATACGACCATAATCTTGGGATTGATATTGGGGATCACCGGGTGATCGATGGGGTGACTCCTGAAGATTTCGAATTCATGTCTCAAGATTTGCATCTACCACTCAAGATGATTAAGAACATCGCGGCGGAAGTGGCTGAAGGGGTGTCTGCCCAGCTTGCAGAACTTGCCTCTGCAACCGGAGATTTGGGTAGGGTCGCTCTGAAAATTCAGACGGACTCCGTTGAGAGAATGAGGGTTCTGGAGCAATTCTCAGTCTAAAGCAAAGCGGGGCCACCGTAATTGTGGCCCCGCTCTTGGAAGACTTGGGCACGCGGGCTTGCGCTCCGCGATGCGTTAGGCGTACGTTTGCTACTTCACGACCAAGATGTCGCAGTCGGTGTTGCGCAGCAGGAACGTCGAAATCGAACCCAGCAGCGCATACTTGATCGAGGACAGGCCGCGGGCGCCGCAGAGCACCAGGTCGGGCTTAACCACGTCGAGCATCTCGTCCTTGAGCGTCTCGCGAATGCGGCCGGCGCGAATCATGACCTCGACCTCGGGAATATCGGGATTGGCCTTGGCCTCTTCGAGCTGCTTGGCGATGGAGTTCTTAAATGCTTCCTCTAGGCCGTTGACCAGATCGACCGGATAGGAACCGGCGCTCTCGAGCGCCGTGGAATCGATAACGTGGCCGATGATTAGCTTGGCGCCGTTGTTCGCGGCGACCTTGATGGCGCGTGCGAGCACAAAATCCTGCTGCTCAGTACCGTCGAGTGAAACAAATACCTTGGTGTAGCCCTCGTTCATGGTTTCCTCCTTGGTCTATCGCACGGGCGTGGGGCTCGTGCATCGGGCGGGCGCGGATGCGTGGCCGCCGGACACTTTATCTTGTTGCAGTTATACCCAAGGATTTGGGTTTGACCGCTCGCAATTCTGTGAACGGACGAGTTTTTTGGTAAGGGTAGGCGCAGACGCGCCCGAACGGTTGATAATGGGACATCGCCCGCACCGTCCGCAGAACAATATCGGCGGGTGTCTAACGAGGGGGTCCCTTTGGATATCATCGAGCTTCTAAAATCTGCTTTCATGGGCCTGGTCGAGGGCATCACCGAATGGCTGCCTGTTTCGTCGACCGGTCATATGATCTTGGTGGACGAGTTCGTCAAGATGAACGTGAGCGAGACGTTCTGGAATATGTTCCTGGTCGTGATTCAGCTCGGCGCCATTCTGGCCGTCTGTGTGCTGTTCTTCCATGAGCTCAATCCGTTCTCGCCCAGCAAGGGCAAGGAGGGCCGTCGCGACACCTGGGTGCTGTGGGGCAAGATTGTGCTCGGCTGCATTCCCGCCGCGGCGATCGGTCTGCCGCTTAACGACTGGATGGAGGAGCATTTCTACAATGCTCCCGTCGTGGCGCTGGCGCTCATTGTGTACGGCGTGCTGTTTATCGTGATCGAGAACTGGCGCGCGAGCAAGCGCGAGGAAATGGCCGTTGCCGGTTCGTTTGGTTCGCGTGCTGTGGTGTCGGGTGGACGTCCCGCCGGTGCGCACTTTGCGGCGCCCGCCGCGGCTACCGCTGAGGATGAGGACGATGACGAGAATCTGGACTTTGGCTCCATCGCCACGCTCGAGGACCTGAGCTGGAAGACTGCGCTGGGTATCGGCTGCTTCCAGGTGCTTTCGCTGGTGCCTGGTACGTCTCGCTCCGGTTCTACCATCATCGGCGGCCTGCTTTTGGGCTGCACGCGTTCGGTGGCGTCCAAGTTTACGTTCTTCCTGGCCATCCCGGTCATGTTTGGCGCGAGTGCGCTCAAGCTGGTCAAGTACTTCATCAAGGGCGGCACGTTCGGTGCCAACGAGGTCGCTATCCTGGGCGTGGGCTGCGTTGTGGCCTTTGTGGTTTCGCTCATCGCCATCAAGTGGCTCATGGGCTTCGTCCGCCGTCACGACTTCAAGTGCTTCGGTGCCTACCGCATCATCCTGGGCATCGTAGTGCTCGCATACTTCTTCGTTCTGGAGCCGATGCTCAGCCTCTAACTTAGTCGACGCTGCGCGGCGGCCAGGGCGACAACTTGTCATTCAAAGGGGGTGGCATGACCAAAAGGTCTATGCCGCCCCCTTTTCATGCCAATTTGTTCGCCCTGACCGTCGCTCGCTGCTGCTGCCATGACATCGGCGGTTTCGTGATTGTCAATAGATTGGTGCAGACTAACCTGACCCCATTGCACCAAATCCGCTGGGGCGAGCCTGACGGTGACGCACGGAGTCGTGGTGTGATTTGCGTCGGTGTCCGCGCGGCTCGGTATACTGGTACGGCTCAAACTATGGCGCTGCCCGCAGGCGCGCCGTCCGTCAGATGAGGAGTCGCCCATGACCCAGCCCTTGCCCTGGGAAAAGAATGTCGCGGTACCTGTGCCGCCCGCGCCGGAACCCGTGCCGCTCGATGCATACACCGCCCCTGCTGCGCCGGAGCCCGAGCTCGTTCCGCTCGACATCTACGACGCTCCCGCGCCGGCGCCCAAGCCCGCCAAGCCGCTCGTCGACATCGACAGCCTTAATCCCGCTCAGCGCGAGGCGGTCCTGACCACCGAGGGCCCGCTGCTGGTCCTTGCCGGCGCCGGCTCGGGCAAGACCCGCGTCTTGACCTTCCGTATCGCACATATGCTCGGCGACCTGGGCGTTAAGCCCTGGCAGATCCTTGCCATCACGTTTACCAACAAGGCCGCGGCCGAGATGCGCGAGCGTCTGGCGGCACTCATCCCCAGCGGTACCCGCGGCATGTGGGTGTGCACCTTCCATGCTATGTGCGTGCGCATGCTGCGCGAGGACGCTGACCTGCTGGGCTACACCGGTCAGTTCACCATCTACGATGACGACGATTCCAAGCGCATGGTGCGCGATATTATGCAGGCGCTCGGTATCGAGCAAAAGCAATTCCCCATCAACATGATCCGCAGCAAGATCAGTTCGGCCAAAAACGCCATGATCGGCCCCGAGGACATGCTCAAATCCGCCGACAGCCCCAACGACAAAAAGGCCGCGCAGGTCTACTTGGAGCTGGAACGCCGCCTGCGCGCCGCCAACGCGATGGACTTCGACGACCTGCTCGTGCGCACGCTCGAGCTGCTGCGCACCCGCCCCGAGGTGCTCGACAAGTACCAGGAGCGCTTCCGCTACATTAGCGTCGACGAGTATCAGGACACCAACCACGTCCAGTACGAGATCGCTAACCTGCTGGCCGCCAAGTACCAAAACCTCATGGTCGTGGGCGACGATGACCAGTCCATTTATAGCTGGCGTGGCGCCGACATCACCAACATCCTGGACTTTGAGCAGGACTTTAAAAACTGCAAGACCGTTAAGCTGGAGCAGAACTACCGCTCCACGGGCCATATCCTGAGCGCCGCCAACGCCGTGGTGCGCCACAACTCGCAGCGCAAGGACAAGCGCCTGTTTACGGCCGAGGGCGATGGCGAGAAGATCCAGGCCTTCCAGGCAAGCGATGAGCGCGACGAGGGCCGCTGGATTGCCGGCGAGATCGAGAAGCTGCACTCCAAGGGCACGAGTTACGACGACATCGCCGTGTTCTACCGCACCAACGCTCAGTCGCGTATTCTCGAAGATATGTTCCTGCGCGCAGGCGTGCCCTACAAGATCGTGGGTGGCACGCGATTCTTCGACCGTGCCGAGATCCGCGACGTCATGGCCTATCTTAAGATGATTGTGAACCCGGCCGACGAGATGAGCGTCAAGCGCGTCATCAACACGCCGCGCCGCGGCATCGGCTCCACCTCGATTCAAAAGATTGAGCAGCTGGCACGCGACAACCGCTGCTCGTTCTTCCAAGCCTGCGAGATCGCAACAGCCGAGACGGGCATGTTTAGCGCCAAGGTGCGCAACGGCCTGTCGAGCTTTGTGGCGCTGGTGCGCGAGGGTCGCCGCATGGACGGCGAACTCAAGGACGTCGTCGAGATGATCGTCGATAAGACGGGCCTGCTGCAGGCTTTCCGCGCCGAGGGCACCATGGAGTCCGAGAGCCGCGCCGAGAACATCCAGGAATTCCTGGGCGTCGCCGCCGAATTTGAGGAGACGCACGAGGATATCGAAGGTACGCTCGAGAGCTTGGAAGAGCTGCGCGCTGCCGGTGTTGCCGATGTGCCTGCTAGCGCCGAGCCCGAGCCTGTCGTGGTGAGCGCGCCTGCGCCCGAACCGGGGCCATCTGCCCCGGTATCCTCGTTTGAGGCGCTCGTTGGCGCGCGTGACGCCGCGGGCTCCAATCCGCTCGATAGCTTGGCCGCTCCGGCGCTGTCTCCGCAGGATGCCCTGGCCGCCGCCATCGCGGGCAACGCGTATGCCGCGCCGACGGAGATGCCGGCGG
>URWC01000087.1 GCA_900551555.1 uncultured Collinsella sp.
GGTACTCTGCACGTGGGCGACACGCTGGTCGCCGGCCTCACCTATGGCCGCGTCCGTGCCATGCTCGACCCCAAGGGCAACGCCGTCACCGAGGCCGGTCCTTCCGACGCCGTCGAGATCTTGGGCCTGCAGTCCGTCCCCAACGCCGGCGACGAGTTCCGCGTATTCGAGGACGAGCGCGAGGCGCGTGCGCTGGCCGACGAGCGTTCGCTCAAGGCCCGTATCGAGGAGCAGAGCCGCGTGAAGCACGTGACGCTCGAGAACCTCTTCGAGACCATCGCCGACGCCGAGGTCAAGGAGCTCAATCTGATCATCAAGGCCGACGTCCAGGGCTCCATCGAGGCCCTTCAGGACTCGCTCGACAAGATGGACCAGTCCGAGGTGCGCATCAACACTATCCACTCCGCGGTCGGTGCCATCAACGAGACCGACGTCGTCCTGGCCGACGCCTCCAACGCCATCATCATCGGCTTTGGCGTGCGTCCCGACGGCAAGGCCCGCTCCGCCGCCGAGCGCGAGGGCGTCGAGATTCGTTGCTACGACGTTATCTACAAGTGCCTCGAGGAGCTCGACGCTGCCCGCATCGGCATGCTCAAGCCCACCGAGGTCGAGGTCTCCACGGGTACCGCGACCGTCCTGGACACCTTCAAGGTGCCCAAAGTCGGCATCGCCGCCGGTGTCCGCGTCGAGGAGGGCGAGATCGCCGCGACCGATTCCGTGCGCCTGGTGCGTGACGGCATTGTGGTCTTCAACGGCAAGATCGCCTCGATGCGCCACTACAAGGACGAGGCCAAGAGCCTCAAGAGCGGTTCCGAGGGCGGCATTGGCCTGGAGAACTTCCAGGACATCAAGCCCGGCGACCAGATCGAGGGTTACCGTATCGACCAGGTTGCCCGTACCGAGTAGGGGGTAGCGCTATGAAGCAAACGCAGGCAACCCGCCGTCTGGGCGAGCAGCTTCGCGAGAAGCTTGGTTATATCCTGCTCTTTGAGGTTTCCGATCCGCGTCTCGACCTGGTCACTCTGACCGCGGTCGAGGTCGCGGTGGACCGTTCGTTCGCACGCGTGTACGTGTCGTGCGATGCGAGCCGCTACGATGAGGTCATGGAGGCGCTTGCCAGCGCCAAGGGCCGTATTCGCAGCCTGTTGGCTCGCTCGCTCGATTGGCGCGTCACGCCCGAGCTCGATTTTCGCATCGATCGCTCGACCGATGAGGCCGAGCGCATCACGCGTGCGCTGGAAAACGTTCCGGCCACGCTTGCGATCGAAAAGGACGAGGACGGCTACCCCATAGAGGATGCCGCCCAGGAGGCAGCTTTAGATGACTAATTCCGCCGACCTCGCCTCGTGCGAGTCTGCAGATATTAAACGACGCATCCTCGAGCTCATCGAGGGTGCGTCCTCCATTGCGATCTCGGGTCACACCTCTCCCGACGGCGATGCCCTGGGCTCCGTGTTGGGCCTGGGCCTCTCGCTTATGAAGGTGTTCCCCGACAAGGACATCGCCCTGCTACTGGCAGACGACGATCCCGTTCCTCGCATCTACCGTTTTATGGAGGGCGCCGATCTGCTGGTGCCGGCATCTACCTACACCGGCAACCCGGACCTGTTCATTTCGGTAGACGTGCCGGTCGTCGAGCGCCTCAATAATTCCGCCGAGGTGTTGCGTCGTTCGGCCCACGTGGCGTGCTTTGACCACCACCCGGCGCGCGAGGAGTTTGCCGAGGTCAGCCTTAGGTGTGTCAATGCCGCTGCTTGCGCCATGATTATCGACCGCTTTTTGGCCGATTGTGGCATTACCGCAAGCGACAGCATCGCCACCTGCCTGCTGTGCGGCCTGGTCACCGATACCGGTCGTTTTCAGTATCAGAACGCCGACGCTGCCGCGTTTCATGCCGCCTCGCGTCTGGTGGCGCACGGTGCCGATCCGGCGCGCGTCGCGCTCGAGGTCTATCAGAGCATGCGTGTCGAGTTCTTGCACCTCAAGTCCATCGTCATGGGTCGCATCAAGACGGTCGCGCACGGGCGCGTGGCGTATAGCTATGCGTACGAAAGTGACCTTAAGGAATGTGGCGTCACCTCGGACGAGTGCGACGGCCTGGTCGATGTGGTGCGCTCGGTGATGGGCGTCGAGGTCTGCCTGTTCCTTAAGGGCATCGAGGGCGATACTAAGGTGCGCGGCAACCTGCGCTCCAAGGGCGATCTTGATGTTTCCGAGATTGCGGCCAACTTTGGCGGAGGTGGGCACCACGCTGCCGCCGGCTTTACCAACGCCGGAACGATTTCCGAGACGCTCACCGCGGCACTTCCCATGCTGGCCGAGCTGGTAGGGGAGGATCCCGCTTCGGTGACCGTCGAGCTCTAACTTTTTGGATGGTACATGGCTCGTCGTACACCTTCTCAACTTAATATGCTGCTCGCCGTCGATAAGCCGGTGGGCTGCACGTCCCACGACGTGGTTTCGCAATGTCGGCGCGCCCTCCATGAGCGGCGCGTCGGTCATGCCGGAACGCTCGACCCCATGGCATCAGGTGTCATGGTGGTGGGCGTGGGCCAGGCCACGCGTCTGCTGGGCATGCTCACGCTCGATACCAAAAGCTACGTCGCCGACATCTCGTTTGGCGTCGAGACCAATACCGATGATGCGGAGGGCGAGGCCGTTCGCACGGTGCCCATTACTGCCGACTTGCGCGATCCGGCCTATGCCCGCGAGCGCCTGTGCGCCATGCTGGGTCCGCAGATGCAGGTACCGCCGGCGTTTTCGGCCATTTCGGTCAACGGCGTGCGCGCCTATAAGGCTGCGCGCGAAGGTAACGCCGTTGAGTTGCCCCCGCGTCCGGTCGAGGTGTACTCCGCCGACCTGATTGCCGTGAGCGGCGAGGGCGAAGCGTGCGTTTGGACTGTGGCGTTTTCGGTGAGTAAGGGCACCTATATCCGTGCGCTCGCTCGCGACCTGGGTCGTGCCTGCGACAACGCGGCGCATATTTCTGCATTGCGCCGTACGGCCTCCGGTGTTGTTTCCATCGGTGCCTGCCATGCGGTCGAGGAACTTTCTGCCGAGTCCGCTGCCGGCTTTGCCCTGGATCCCATTGCGGCCCTGGGCGCCACGCGTGTTGACTTGCCGGGCAATCTTGCCGACGACCTGCTTTGCGGCCGACGCATTCCCGTTGAGCGTGCGCTTGCCGATTTCGATGCCTCGAAGGCGCCGTTTGCGTTGGTGCTCGATGGGGGACTCAAGGCGCTCGCCCGCATTGAGAGTGGCCGCTTTGTTATGGAGCACGTGTTTCCGCAAGCAATCGGCGGTGTTCGATGATGTTGTCTGCTCGCGAGCTCGCGCGTGTCTTTTTCGCGGGCGAGTCGGACGAGGCTCGCATCGTTACTGCCGATACGTTTGATGAGTGCGAGCACTTGGGTGCCGCATCGATTGCCATCGGCGTATTCGATGGCGTTCACCGTGGACACCAGGAACTCATCGAAGCGCTTGTCCGTGATGCCCGTGCCCATGGCTGTAAGGCGGTCGTGGTTACCTTCGATCCGGACCCGGACGTCGTGGTAAGCCCTTCGCCCGCTCAAAAATTGATGACAACGGCCGACCGTCTACATGCCTTGGCTCAGACCGGGGTCGATGCAGTGGTGGCCGTTCCCTTTACGCCTGAGGTTGCGGCGCTTGACCATGTTGCTTTTCTCTCGCTGGTATCGCGTCTGGTCGACATTCGCTCGATTCGCGTTGGCAGTGACTTTAGGCTGGGTCGTGGCGGCGCCTCGGGCGTTGCCGAGATGCAAGCATGGGGAGCCGAGCGCGGTGTAGACGTCTTTGGTCACGAGCTGCTGTGCGCCGATGGGCAGACGATCTGCGCTACCCGAATTCGCCAGGAGCTCCGCCGGGGTCATGTTGAGCTTGCCGCCGAGCTGCTCGGTCGTCCGTACATGCTGCGCGGTATTGTTGCCGGCGGTCGTCACCAGGGTTCCGACATGGGTTTTCCCACGGCAAACATTCAGGTGCCCGAGTGTATTCAGGTGCCTGCCGATGGCGTCTACGAGGGCCTGGTGCTGGTCGAAGATACCGTGTGGCCTGCCGCCGTCAACGTGGGCCTGCCGCCGACGTATGCCAACGATGCCGCCTCGGCGCATCTCGAGGCCAACCTGATCGGGTATGCGGGCGATCTGTACGGCGCCTCGGTGTCGCTGGCGTTTACGCGTTGGCTGCGCCCGTCGCGCGTGTTCGATTCGCTGGACGAGCTTATCGCGACCGTCGAGGGTAATATTGACGATATCCGTCATCGTTTGGGTGAGCAGGGGGTGAGCATCTGTGATTAGCGATGAGGAGAAAGACCAGGTGCGCGCTGCGTCCGATCTGGTTGCCATCGTGCAGGAAACGGTTGAGCTCAAGCCCCGCGGCCATGAGTTTTGGGGTTGCTGCCCCTTCCATGGCGAAAAGACCCCGTCGTTTCATATTATCCCCGCCACGCAGGTGTGGCACTGCTTTGGCTGTGGCGAGGGCGGCGACGTCTTCACCTACATCATGAAGCGCGAGAACCTGAGCTTTCCCGAGTCGATTCGCTACCTGGCCGACCGTGCCGGTATTGAGCTGCACGATACCGGCGCCTATCGCGAGCGCGGCACCAAGCGCGCCCGCATCTATGACCTGTGTGCCGAAACCGCCCAGTTCTATCACACCATGCTTATGCGCGGTAAGGACAGCCGTCCGCGCGAGTACTTTGCCAGCCGCGGTATGGGCGGCGACGTCTGCCGCCGCTACTGCCTGGGCTTTGCACCGGGCCGTAACGCGCTGGTGTCGCACCTGTCCCAGGCGGGTTTTACCCCGCAGGAGATGATCGACGCCAACGTTGCCGTGAGCCGCGGGCGCGGGCAGCTTGCCGACCGCTTCTACGACCGCGTAATGTTCCCCATCTTTGACGAGCAGGGTCACAACATTGCCTTTGGCGGTCGCATCATGGGTGACGGCCAACCCAAGTATCTCAACACCGCCGAGACGAGTGTGTTCCATAAAAAGCGAAACCTCTACGGTTTTAATTGGGCCAAGGAGTTTATCGTCGCGCAGGATACCGCCATCGTGGTGGAGGGTTATACCGATTGCATCGCCTGCTGGGAGGCGGGGATTAAAAACGTTGTCGCCACGCTGGGCACCGCCCTCACGGAGCATCACGTCAAGACGCTCACCCGCTTTGCCAAGCGCATCGTGTACATGTTCGATGGTGACGCCGCCGGCCAAAAGGCCGCTCGCCGTGCGATTCAGTTTATCGAGCAGGATTCTATGGATCTGCGTTGCGTGGTGCTGCCCGACGGTAACGATCCCATGGAGTTCATCACGGCGCATGGTGGCGAGGCACTGCAGACGCGCATCGACGCTGCCGAGCCGCTTATGGACTTTGTTTACCGTTCGCTGCAGGAGTCGAGCGACATCACCACGCCGGGCGGTCGCGCCAAGGCGCTGGAGGATGCGCTGACGCTTATCTATCCGTTGCGCAACAGCTATATGATCGACACGTACTTTATCCAGATTGCCGACCTGTTGGGTTTGGATCTGGAGACCGTGCGTGCGAGCTCGGGCCGTGTGTTTCGCGATGTCGCCAAGCGCGAGGATGCGGAACGACGTCGTGAGCAGAACTATGAGCGCCAGCGGGCACAGGCTGAGCGGTCCGGTAGCGCGGGCGGTCGGACGTCGGGTTCTTGCGATGCCGGTCGCGGTGCTTGGGCATCGGGCGCTACGCCGCCGGTGTCCGCGCCGGTCGAAGAAGAGCCGTACGACTACGTCCCGCTCGATGCCTACGGTGCCGCGCCCGTGGAGGTCGTCGACGATCTTCCGCCGATCGATGTGCCTGATGGTATGGGCGCCGCGCCCGCCGGTGCCCCGACAGACGCCTCGGCCCCTATGGTTCTGACCGATCTGGAGCGCAAGTCCCTGGCAGGGGAGCGCGAGCTGCTGACGATGCTCACCAGCTACCCCGATCTGTTTCGCACGTATGCCGATCGCATCTGTTCCATCGAGTGGGTCGACCCGCGTCACGAGTCCATTGCGTGGGCCGTGCTGGCAACGCCGCCGGGTACCGACCCTGCGGCTTGCATGGATGCGGCGCGTTCGGTGTGCCCCGAGGCGGCAACGCTTGTGAGTGCCGGGCGCATCTCGGCGACGAGTAAGCACCCCACCGAGACGAATATCGTCTTTATGCTCGATACGCTCGAGCTTTACACCATCAAGCGTCGTATGCGCGCCGCGCAGGCCAAACTGCGCCAGGACCGTTCGCTCGATGATGAGGCTCGTCGCGCGCTGACGGTACAGGCGGCGCAGGATTCGCAGCGCCAGCGCGAGCTGCAGAAGTCGATTGGCGGTGTGGCCGACCCGTTCCGTTTGATCGGTTTGGAGACTGCCGGCACCGATCAGGCCTAGATGTTGTGGTCAACCAGCGTATTCTCGCCTATATCCAGCCCTCTTTTTGGGTATAGACGTGTACGTGTGTGCTAAAGTAATGAGTCCTGTGGACTATGAAGGGAGAATCTGTGCCAAAAAAGACTGAGAGCACGGGTACTGGGCTGGAATCCTACGTTGCAAAGCTCATGGGCAACGGCTCAAACAGGACTTCGGTAACCGAGGACGAGATTCAGGTCGCCCTGAAGGATATCGATGTGTCTGATGAGCAGCTCACTGCGGTGTATTCCGCGCTGCGCAACAGCGGCATCCAGATTATCTCCGCGAGCGGAAACGACGACGCCCCTATGGACGTCGACGATGACGATAACGATACCGACGACTTCGATGACGACGACGAGCACGATTCCGGCTCGCTCGACGATCACGAGCTTAAGATGGCCCGCCAGGCCGACGCCGAGATGGGCTCTTCCAAGAGCAAGAAGAAGCGCACCGTGCGCACGTCCCGTTCGCGTTCGCGCGTGCGCGGCATCGATGCCTCCACGGTGATGCTGACCGGCGACCCGGTTCGTATGTACCTCAAGGAGATCGGTAAGGTCGACCTGCTGACTGCTTCCGAAGAGGTCGATCTGGCCATGAAGATCGAGGCCGGTCTCGAGGCTACCGAGAAGCTCGAGGCTGCCGAGGCGGGCGAGATCGAGCTCACGCGCGCCGAGATGCGTCGTCTTACGCGTATTGAGAACGTGGGTCTCGAGGCCAAGCAGGCGCTCATCAGCGCTAACCTGCGTCTTGTCGTCTCCATCGCCAAGCGCTATGTCGGTCGCGGCATGCTGTTCCTGGACCTGATCCAGGAGGGCAACCTCGGTCTGATCCGTGCCGTCGAGAAGTTCGACTACCAGAAGGGCTTCAAGTTCTCGACGTACGCCACTTGGTGGATCCGTCAGGCCATCACGCGCGCCTTCGCCGACCAGGCCCGTACCATCCGTATTCCCGTGCACATGGTCGAGACCATCAACAAGCTCGTCCGCGTGCAGCGCCAGCTCCTTCAGGACTTGGGTCGCGACCCGACCCCCGAGGAGATCGGTGCCGAGATGGACATGAGCGCCGACCGCGTTCGCGAGATCCAGAAGATCTCGCAGGAGCCCGTGTCGCTCGAGACCCCCATCGGCGAGGAAGAGGATTCCCAGCTCGGCGACTTCATCGAGGACTCCCAGGCTATCGTTCCGCCCGATGCCGCCAGCTTCTCCATGCTGCAGGAGCAGCTCACCCAGGTGCTCGACTCGCTTGCTGATCGTGAGCGCAAGGTTATCGAGCTGCGCTTCGGCCTTGTCGACGGACATCCCCGCACGCTCGAGGAAGTCGGTCGCGAGTTTGGCGTCACGCGCGAGCGTATCCGCCAGATCGAGTCCAAGACTCTGGCCAAGCTTCGCCACCCGAGCCGCAGCAAAAAGCTGAAAGACTTTTTGGACTAAGA
>URWC01000088.1 GCA_900551555.1 uncultured Collinsella sp.
ACGCCGAGCCCGAGCGCTCAATCGCCGTCATGCCCAACAACGAAGAGGCGACTATCGAGATCTGGCCCTCGCTCGACCACGCCGCCGCGGCATTTGAAGCTGCGACCAGCGCAGATGCCGAGGAGCAGACCGCAGACGCTCAAGACGAAGCCGCCAACACCCCCATGCCCGAGCCCGCCGCCACGCTCGACCTGGGCGACGGCAAGCCGCTACCCGTGCTCATCCCCGAGTCAGAGCAGTTCGCCAATCGCCTGCGTAAGAACGCCCGTCTGCGTCGCAAGTGGGCCAAGCGCGAGGGCGTGAGCTGCTACCGCGTCTACGATGCCGACCTGCCCGATTACTCCGCCGCCATCGACCTGTACGAGGGCTGCCCGCAGACGCCGGGCCGCTGGCTCGTCATCGCCGAATACGCCGCGCCCAAGACCATCGACCCCGCGCTTGCCCAGGCCCGCATGCTCGACATTCTGGCCATCGCGCCGCGCATCCTGGATGTTCCGGCCGAGCACGTGCACGCCAAGGCCCGCATGCGTTCGCGCGGCGGCTCGCAGTACGGCAAGCAGGGTGCCGGTAAGGGCGCATCGGGCGAGCGCGCCAACATCGCGCGTCGTCGCCTGCCACTCATCGAGGAGGGCGGCCTTACCTTTGCCGTCAACTTTGACGACTACCTGGACGTCGGTATCTTCCTGGATCACCGCGTCACCCGCAACCTGGTGCGCGAGCACGCCAAACAGGCGCGCCGCTTCCTCAACCTGTTCGCCTACACCGGTACCGCCACCTGCTACGCAGCCGATGGCGGCGTCGAGGAGACCGTGACGGTCGACCTCTCGAACACCTACCTGGACTGGGCCGAGCGCAACATGCGCCAGAACGGCTTTGTGGGCCCGCAGCATCATTTTGTGCGCGACGACGTGCTCGCCTGGATTCGCGACCAGCGCCAGACGCGCAACCGCTGGGACTTGATCTTTGTCGACCCGCCCACGTTCTCGAACTCGTCCAAGATGGGCCGCCGCACCTGGGATGTCCAGCGCGACCACGTTGAGCTGTTGGCCGGCGTATCGCGCCTGCTCACGCAGGGCGGCCATGCCATCTTTAGCTGCAACCTTCGTGGCTTCCGCCCCGAGACGCGCAAGCTCGCGCGTGCGGGCGTGGTGCTGCAGGACATTACGGCGCAGACCATCCCCGAGGACTTCGCACGCAACCAAAAGGTGCACCACTGCTATATCGTGCGCCGCCTGCCCATCGAGGACGCCATGGCCGAGGTCGGCTTTAGCGCCGAGGAAATTGCCGAGCGCGTCGAGGAGCTGCGCAACCCCGAAGCCCGCAAGCCCCGCGCGGCAGCACCCGCGCACGCCGGCAACGACAGGCCGCACGGCGAAAGCAGGCCGCACGGCGCCGGCAACCCCTCCCCCGCCGGCAAGCCCAAAAAGAAGAAGTTCTACGCCAGCAAACCCAAGGGCAAATAACAAAGTTGCGGTGGAATAGTTCCTGAAAAGCCTCCTAAAGGGCAAAAACAGGAACTATTTCACCGCAACTCATATGGGGATGTGGGCGACGGGCTAGCCTTGGGTGACTAGGCGGTAGCCGATGCCTACGTGGGTTTGGATGTAGCGCGGATGGGCGGGGTCGGACTCGATCTTCTTACGCAGCGTGCCCATAAAGACGCGCAGACTCGCCAGGTCGCTCTTTGTCGCCGTGCCCCAAATCTCGTGCAGAATAAACTGATGCGTAAGCACCTTGTCGGCATTGTGCGCCAACAGGCACAGTAGCTTGTACTCGATAGGCGTCAGGTGCAGTTCCTCGCCATCCATCGTGGCGATGCCAGCATCAAAATCGATATGCAGCTCGCCGGTATCGAACGTACCCTCGGACGAACCCGCACCTATCTGCGCATACGAAAGACGCCTGAGTGTGGTGCGGATACGCGCGAGCAGCTCCTCGACCGAAAACGGCTTGGTCAGGTAGTCATCGGCACCGGCGTCGAGCGCGCGGATCTTGTCTGCATCCTCGCTGCGCGCCGAGACCACGATAATCGGCATGCCCGACCACGTGCGCACCGACTCGACCACCTTGACGCCGTCCATATCGGGCAAGCCCAGATCGAGCAGCACAATGCTCGGCGCCTGCGACGAGGCGGCGGCGATGGCGGCATGAGCGGTCTCCACGGCCATATGGCGCAGACCGTGCGCCTCGAGCGCGGCGACGATTAAGTTGCGGACGGCAGGATCGTCCTCAACAACCAAGATGAGCGGTTTCACGGCAGAGTTCGGCACGGCGCTACTCCTTATCAAACGAAACATCGGCGGCGGGGAGCTCAATCGTAAAGACGGAGCCGCGCGGGTCCGCCGCGGCAACCTCTATGCTACCGCCATGTGCCAGCATAATGGAGCGGCAGAGCGAAAGCCCCAGGCCCACGCTGCGATGGCTATCGGCCAGGCCATGGTTGGCGGTGTAGAACGACTCAAAGATTCGTTCGCGGTCCTCAGGGTCAATGCCTGGCCCGTCATCGGCAACGGCGCACGTCACACTGCCGTCGACAACCGCAATCGAGATCACGATATGCGAGCCCGCGGGCGTATAGGTGATGGCGTTGTTCACCAGATTGACCACCAGCTGCACCATCAGGCGCGCGTCGACGTTGACGAGCGCCGGCTCATCGCACGCCACCACCTTAAGGTCGTGCTCGCGCACGGCAGGGTTTACGTGGCGCAGCGCCTCCTCCACAATGTCATCCATGAGCTCGAGCGTGGTCGACAGGCGCATACCGCCGCCCTCGAGCTTGGTGATGGCGAGCAGGTTCTCGACGGTTGCGTTGAGCCATTGCGCATCCGAGCGAATGGACAGCAGCATGCCGCGGCGCGTCTGGGCGTCGAGCACGGCGGTGCCGGTCGAGCCCTGGTCGAGCAGGACATCGGCATTGCCCGAAATACTGGTGAGCGGCGTGCGCAGATCGTGCGAGATGGAGCGCAGCAGGTTGGCGCGCAACTGCTCGTTTTTGGCGAGCACCGCCGCCTCCTCGCGCGCCTCCATGGCGCGGGCGCGGTCGAGCGCCAGCTCGCCTTCGCTCACGATGGCGTCGGCCAGCATCCGCTCCTCGTGCGTCAGCACGTCGGGTTCGGCAACGATGGCCAGCACGCCCACCACCGAGGCAGGGTCGCTCGAGCGCACGATGCTGTCGCCCGAGCGCACCGTTAGGTAGATGCCATAGAATGCCGAGCCGCCAAATGTGGCGTCGAGCGGCGTTCCAACATAGGCCGAAGCCGAAAGCAGCGGCGGCATCTGGGGTGCCAGGTGGTGCACCGGCGCGGCATCGCCCACCGCCGTATACGTCGCGCGCGGCAGCAGGTCATCATCCTCGGCATCGGCGCTGTACCACACGACCGGACAGCCCGAAAGACGCGCCAGCTGCGTGGCCATGGCGTGCACAATCTGCGGTTGGTCGGCGCAGCGCTGCAACATGCGGTTGGTCTCGAGCACCATCTGCGTACGGCGATCGCTCGCGGCGGCCTGGGCCAGGGCACGGCGCAGGGCCAGTGCGATCGAGCTCGACACGAGCGAGACCACGAACATGATGAAAAACATGCCGGGATGAATGTGGTCGATAAACGTCAGGGAGTACCGCGGCTCGATAAACAAAAAGTTGTAGAGCGTTACTGCGGCAACCGAACTCAGCAGACAGTACAGACGGCTCCAGGTAAAAAACGCACACAGCTGAACGGCAAGCACGTACACGATCATGACGCTCGGGGCAAGACCGGGGCGGTCGAGCAGCGCGCCGATAGCTGTCGCGGCTGCGAGTAGCCCCGCCGACACGCCGGCATCGTACAGGGCCCCACGGCGTGCCCGCGTCGAACGCCTCCACCAAAAGTTATCGGCAAGCTCGCCCTCCGAGCGAACATCCATCAGCACCGCAGCCCCTCCCTCAAAAACAAAAACCACCACGAAGGGGACAGGCACCTTTGTGGTGGTTTCCCTCGTGGTGGTTCTAAGTGTAAAGCCTTTACAACGCGCGCTCGCTAGACAAACAGCACGTGCGCGAGCAGAGCGCAAACGCATGCTGCGGCAAATACCAACGCCACGACCGAGATCACGCGATCGGCCATGTCCATGTTGGCGCGGTTCGTAAAGAACCGATCCTCGGCGGCGTCGATGCCCGCCTCGCGGACATCGAGTGTCCTTGCATCCATGTTTACCTCCCCGGCTTTCATTTCATCCATCGATCATCAACTCTATGTAGTCCGCCGACGCTTACGGACGCTCGTTGGGAGCAAGGCGCTGCATCTTGTTCACAGCCTTGAACTTGGTGAACAGCGGCACGTACTCAAAGCTCACGTTGGAGTTCTCCAGACCGTACCAGCGCGCGGGCGTGCCGGCTGCACGGCGGATGATGTACTTGAGCGTGATGGCCGTGCGCTCGCTGGGCTCCACATCGCTCTCGGGCGCCAGCAGCTTGCGAATCATGACGAACTTGAACGTACCGATGTTGCCCGGATCCTTGTAGACCGAGTAGTCGTGCTTTTGCGCGGGCAGCTCGCCGGTGGCGGCAAGGTCCTGAACGACCTGGCGCAGGTAGGCATTGACGCGCTGGTTGACCTTATAGCCCAGGTACAGATGCACGCGGAAGACGTAGTCGGTGTCGAATGTCTCAACCGAGTAGGCAAACGTATACGGCTCGTCCATGGTCTCGACGTTGACGAACCACCAGGCGCGGGCACGCTTGGGATGCTTGTCCAGAATCGAGTAGACAATGTCGCGGTCGATGTAGTCGGTATGGGTGTCCTTGGTCAGGTACACGATGTTGTCGCTCATGCGCTCGTAACGGTCGTCGTCGCGCAGACGCTTGAGCTGCGGCAGATAGCTGCGCAGCGGCAGCAGCGTAAACTGGCGCTGCTCGACCGCCGTGCCGTTGTACCAACACACCATGACGCCCATGATGAGTGCGGCCATGAGGATGGTGAAGTAGCCACCATGGAAGAACTTGGTGAGCGAGCTCACAAAGAAGAAGCCCTCGAGCAAAAGGAAGAACGCGACGAAGATCCACGGTGCGACCTTAAGCTTGCGCTCCTCGTGCAGGTAGAAGAAGAGCAGCAGCGTGGTGCACATCATGGTGAGCGTAATGGCCAGGCCGTAGGCGGCTTCCATGTGCGCGGAGTTCTGGAACAGCAGCACCACGATGACGCAGCCCACAAGCATGACGTTGTTGACCATGGGAATGTAGAGCTGGCCCTTGGTCTCGGCCGGGTAGAAGACCTGCATGTGCGGCATGAGGTCCAGACGGCTGGCCTCGGACACCAACGAGAACGCGCCGGTGATGAGCGCCTGCGAGGCAATGATGGCCGCGACGGTGGAAAGGCCGACGGCAAACGGGCGCAGGCCCGGGGCGAGCATCTGGTAGAACGGGTTGAGGTCGGCAATGCCCATGAGCTCGGGGTTGGCAGCGTTGTTCATAAGCCAAGCGCCCTGGCCCATATAGGAAAGCAGCAGGCAGCACTTAACGAACGGCCAGGTAGCGTAGATGTTGCCGCGGCCGACGTGGCCCATGTCGGAGTAGAGCGCCTCGGCACCGGTGGTGGCGAGGAAGCAGCTGCCCAGAATCATGATGCCCGCGTGGTTGTTGGGACTCAGCAAAAAGGCGATGCCGCGCACCGGGTTGAGGCACAGCAGCACGGCGGGGTGCTGGAAGACAAAGAACAGACCCGTGCCGCCCAGGAACAGGAACCACAGCGTCATGATGGGGCCAAAGGCGTGACCGATCTTGGCCGTACCGATGCGCTGTACCAAGAAGAGCACGATGATGATGGCGAGCGTAATGGCGACGACGCGGCCCTGGTCATCGCCCAGCACGGCATGGACCGCCGGGATGGTGCGCAGGCCCTCGATGGCCGTGGTAACGGTAACGGCCGGCGTCAGGATGCCGTCGGCGAGCAGCGCGGCGCCACCCAGCATGGCGGGGATGATAAGCCACTTGCCGCAGCGCTTGACCAGGCTGTACAGGGCAAAGATGCCGCCCTCACCATGGTTATCGGCGCGCAGCGAGATGAGCACATACTTGATGGTGGTCAGCAACGTGACCGTCCACACGACAAGGGAGAGCGCGCCGAGTACGAACTCCTCCGTCACGCTTCCGATACCGCCGTTGCCGGCAACGAGCGCCTTGGTTACATACATAGGGCTGGTGCCGATATCGCCGTACACCACGCCTAACGTGACGAGCATCGCCGAGATGCTCACAGGAATCGCAGCGTGTGAGGCTGCCTCCTTGGCCTTCTGTTCCATAAGCCGGTTTCCTCCCAACTTTAACGTTCGAAGGGATTATAGGTAATCGGCCCATGTTTTAATGCACTGTTTTCCCAGCTAGATAAAGATTTATACAGTCTTTAGACTACCGCGGCGATATGGAATGTGACAAAGGGACCGTCCCCTTGTCACATTCGTCATTTTCCGAGCCAATTTTTGAACCACCACTCCATTGAGCGGCTCATCTCGGCCATAAAGGGGCTCGTGTGCTTGCGGGTGTAGATATCCACGACGCGCTCCCCCGCCTCGCGGGCATGCGGACGGAACATCGCGTCCATCTCGGCCACCTGCGCGTCCATGGTCGCGGCATCCGCACGGCAGTAGCGCTCCTCGTGCACCAGGTTCACCACGGGGTGCGCGATTGCCGGACGCTCCTTACGGGGCGTGCCGATGATGAGCATCGACAGCGGCATGGTATACGGAGGCAGATCGAGCAGCTCGGCCACTTCCTCGGCATTCTCGACGATATCACCGATGTAGCAGCTCCCCAGGCCCAGGGCCTCGGCGGCGACCACGGCGTTTTGCGCAGCGATCACGGCGTCCTGGGCCGCGATGGCAAAGTCACCCAAACCCGGTGCACGGCGGGGCGCCTTGCCCGTGCGCTCGACAAACTCGGGCTCAAAGCAGCCCACGTGCTCAAACAGATCGATCCACTTGGCATAGTCGACCACAAATATAAGTGCCCAGGGCGCCTTGGCGATCATGGGCTGGTGGTCGCACAGGTCGGCCAGACGATCCAGCGTAGCCTGCTCGCGAATGCTCACGATGGAATACATCATCATGGCGCCCGCCGACGGCGCGCGACTCGCCGCATGCAAAATTGCCGCCCGCTGCTCGTCGGTCACCGCCACGGGACGGTCGTCGTCATCACGCGCGAAGGCACGCGTGGAGGAACGGTGCTCCAACGTGTCCAGCACCGCATTGCCCGTCGTCTCGACCGGATAACCGCCCGCGTCCATGCCAGCGTCCACGTCACCCGCACTCGTCATACAAGCCCGTTCGTTCATCGCCTCATCCTCGCCAATTCTTTAAGAAGCCTTTACGTTTCCGTGTAATTCCCGTCCATTATCGCGCAGGTCGCCACTACATTGCGCCACACCGTCACACGTGCGCGTTAATATGGCTGGTTGTTGTGCGCAGACACCAATTGCAGCGCATATCTTGGTAACAATCGGGTAAACCCCCGCTTTCGTACGTTTTAGTTTGTGAGGAGTCTCAGCATGTTCGCTGCCGCCATCTCGCTCGTCGGTCTTGCGGCGACCGTCTACCTTGTCTTGCGCGAGGCCAAGGCCATTCGCGCTCAGTCGGGCACCGTTGCCAAAAGCGCTCTTGGGTGGAGTGTCGCCTTCGGCCTGTTCCAGGTCTTTTTGACTATTTGGGGCGCCGTGGGCCTCGTCGCTCAAAACGAGCCGCTCGCCTTTGTGATGCTCATCCTGACCAACGCCATCCTCACCGGCTGCGCTTGGGCCAGCATCGCACGCGACCGCATCGCCCCGCGCGTCTTTGCGTTCGCCGCGCCCGACGC
>URWC01000089.1 GCA_900551555.1 uncultured Collinsella sp.
GCCGTTGTCGTGTAGGTGGCTATGTCGTGGGGGCTGCCGTTGAGCGTCCGGATCTGTGCTCTACAGCGAGTCGATAAAGCGCTGCTGGGCGGCACGTCCTGCCTCGTCCCACTTAAAGACGCCGGCGTTGTCGAGCACGTGGCCAAACACCACGCCGACCTCCTCGTGCAGGATATCGATGGCGTTGTCGGCCGTAAGTTTATCGGCGCGGCGGGCAAAGACGTCCAGAGCCCACGCGGCGTGGCTGCGGCATAGGTCGTCGCCCTCGAGTGCGGCGGTAAGGTCGTAGCTGGCGTCGACCTTGGCGGCCAGCAGGTGCTCGCGAACGGCACCGAGCTCGGGAACCAGGCGCGGCGGAAGAATGGCCAGGCCCATGACCTCGATCAGGCCAATGTTCTCCTTCTTAATGTGGTGATACTCGGCATGCGGGTGGAACACGCCCAGCGGATGCTCATCGGTCGTAATGTTGCAGCGAAGCGCCAGGTAGGCCTCGTAGATATCGCCACCGGCATTGCCGCGGGAGTCGACGCGGCGAATGACGGGCGTCACGGTGTTGTGCGCCACGCCGTCGGCCGTGTGCGCGATGACGCCCACGGACTCGTCAGTCCACTCGCGCCAGGCGAGGATAATCTTCTCGGCAGCGTCGAGCAGCTGAGCGCGGTCATGCGAGCGCAGGCGCAGCACCGAAAGCGGCCACTGCAACACAGTGCCGGTGACCTGCTCAAATCCGGGCACGCTAAACTGCGAGACCTCGGCCGCGTGCATCATGGGGAACTCGTGCGCGCCGCCCTGGAAGTGGTCGTGCGACAGGATCGAGCCGCCCACGATGGGCAGGTCGGCGTTGGAGCCAATAAAGTAGTGCGGGAACAGGTCGACAAAGTCGAGCAGACAGGTCAGACCCTTGCGGTCCACGTGCATCGGGCGATGTTCGGAGCTCATGGCAATGCAGTGCTCGTTAAAGTACGCGTACGGGCTGTACTGGAAACCCCAGCGCTCGCCGTCGAGCTGGATGGGGATAACGCGCAGATTCTGGCGGGCGGGGTGAGTGCCGCCGTCGGCTGCGGCGGAGCGTCCGGGATAGCCCTCGTTTTCGATGCAGAGCTGGCAGGCGGGATACTTCTCGCCCGTGTTCTTGGCTACACCTGCCGCGGCGATATCGCGCGGGTCCTTCTCAGGCTTGGACAGGTTGATAGTGATCTCAAGATCGCCCCAGTTGGTGGGGGTGCTCCATTTGATATTGCGCGCGATGGCGGCACGACGCACGTAGCCGGCGTCGCAGCACAGACCGTAGAACCAGTCGGTCGCGGCGCGGGGCTCGTTGACGCCCATACGGCCGTTGAATTCCTCGTTTACAACCGAAGGCCTCGGCATCAGCACACCCATGATGCGCATGGCGATGCGATCGCGGCCCGATGCCGTATCCTCGGCAGCACCGTTGGCAACGGCGGCCTCGGAAAGCGCGGCAAGTGTGCTTTCAAGGTCAAAGTTGGGCAGGGTGTCGGGGTGCAAGAGCGAGAGTTTCTCGACCTGGAGCGCCCAGGCCATGTCGAGTGCCGGGCCCGTGGCGCCGATGCACTCGAGAATGGTGTTGTATGCCCAGATGCGATCGTCCTGGCCGATCATCGATCGGTGAATAGCGTACTCGATCAGGTTCTGCGTGGCCTCGCGCACGTCAGTCATTACAGCCATGCCGCGTAAGCCCCCTTGTCAGAAATCGCGTAGTGGCGGGCAGATCCCTCGCCCAGCCAGCCGTTCATCTTGGCAATGAAGGTGTCGACCAGGTCGAGCGGCACGAAGGCCTGGATGGTGCCACCAAAGCCGCCGCCGTGAATACGAACGGCGCCGCGCCCGTCGAGCACATGCTCGGCCAGTGCCAAGGCATACATCGAAGGCTGCTCGGAGCCCAGCTTGGCAACGACATTCTGCAGGTACATGGCAGAGCTGGCGCCGGACTCGCGCGTCAGGACCAGGAACTGGTCAATGTCGCCGGCGTTCAGGGCTGCCCAGCGCTTGTCGACCAGGCCGTTCTCGTACCAGTAGTGAACGGCGCGCAGGCAGGCGCGGTCGCCCAGCTTGGCACGCAGCTCGGGGAGCTTGGCGTCAAAGTCGGCAACGTTTACCTCACACAGTCGTGCCTTGCCAAACTCGGCGGCGACGTCTTGCATCTCGCGGGGAACGGCGGCGTAGTCGTCGGTGGCGGCCACGTGGTCGGCGCCTACTTTAACGAGCACGAGCGCATAGCCGTGATCCTCAAAGTTGAGCTCGAGCTTCTGGGTTTTAGGCTGAGCCTGGTCCTCAAAGTCCATGTAGGCAAGGCCGCCCAGACACACAGCGGCCTGGTCCATCAGACCGCAGGGCTTGCCGTAATAGTTGTTCTCGGTGCGCTGGCTCATCTGGGCGAGCGCGACGGGCTCGATGGCGGGTGCGCCCCAGAGGGTTTCCATGGCACGACCGTATGCGGCCTCGACGGCGGCAGAGCTGGAAAGACCGCCACCCGAGGGGACGGAGCAGGTGAAGGCGAAGTCGAAGCCCTGGGGCTCAACGCCCAGGGCAGCGATTTCGTGGGCCATGCCGCGGACGAGGCTCGCGGACGTGCCCTTCTCGGACTCTTGAATATCCAGCGTGTCGAGCATGATTTCAAACGTAGGATAGCCCTCGTCGGCGACGCGAATCTTGTTGGAGTCGGTTGCCACGGCGATGCCGTCGACGGCGACATCGAGCGAGCCGGCGATAACGTGGCCGCCCTCGTGGTCGGTGTGGTTGCCGCTGATCTCGGAACGGCCGGGCGCGTGCACGTAGAGCACCTGGCGGTCGCCGATGGGGCCAAACTCCTCCTCGAACAGCTTGGTGAGCGTGGCGAATGTCTTTTCGTCGGGGGTGGTCATGGGAGTCCTTTCCTTGGCGTGCCCGGGTGGGTTTTGCGTCGTTATGAGTACGTTAACAACTTGTAGCGGTATGAACCAAGTGTTCACGATACCGCACGTTACGGGCTATGTTAACGTACTCATAACACATCGCTTGTCACTTTTTGAGAATCTGGTAATCGGTAGAAATACAGCCGTGAACGGTACTGCCGTATGGACTTATAAAGCAGAAGAGATGCAGATAGAAAAAGTAGAGTACGTTAACATGCGTCCGACGATAGCGGGCCTCGGCGCGGGATGTATTACTGCCCGGGCCGGCATTCACGCTATTCAGATCTCGCAAGGGTGAAGGTGATCCTGTGGCAAGGCGCCCGTCCAACGATACCAGTTCGCGTCCGGTCTCCATGGCTGACGTCGCCCGCGCTGCCGGCGTTTCGCAGCAGACGGTTTCGCGCGTCGCCAACGGCTTGCCCAACGTTAACGAGCAGACGCGCCAGCGCGTGCAGGCCGCTATGCAAGAGCTCGGCTTTCGTCCGAGTTATGCCGGTCGCTCGCTGCGCGACGGCCGTTACCATTCGGTCGGCCTATGCATCAACGATGTCACCAAGTTTGGCAACCTCTCAATGATCGACGGCATCGCCAGTGCTGCTCGCGAGCATAATTGCGCCATCACGCTGGTCGAGATGTCCAAGACCGAGGAGTTTTCGCTTGCCGAGGCCACGCGTCGTATGGCCGCATTGCCGGTGGACGGCATCATCATCGGCATGAGCCGCATGGCGCCCGATTTTGAGACGTTTGATCCACTGCCGGGCATTGGCACGGTCATCGTTACCATGTACGCGCACCCGCGGGTGACCACGGTCGATTCCGACCATTACGGCTGCTCGCTCTTGCTAATGGATCATCTGTTTGAGCTGGGGCACGAGCAGATTCGCTATATCGGCGGCCCGTCGTTCTCAGTCGACGAGCAATTTCGTCGCGCCGGTTGGCAGGATGCGCTCGAGCGTAAACACATTCAGCCGCATGCGCCGCTCGAGGGAGACTGGTCTGCCAACAGTGGCTACGAGGCCGGCAGATATCTGGCCGAGCACGACCGCACTATGACGGCGATCTATGCGGCAAACGACCAGATGGCAAATGGCGCGATTGCCGCGCTGCGCGATAGCGGTCTGCGCGTGCCCGAGGACGTGAGCGTGGTGGGCGTCGATGATTCGCTCGATGATTTTGTAGCACACAACGAGCTCACGACCGTGCGATTCGATCTACATCAGCGCGGACGCGAGGTGTTCGAGCATGCGGTTCCCGAGGCGGGTACGGCGGGCAAAACCGTTGCCATTCGTATTCCCGGCCAACTCATTATTCGACATAGCACGGCGATACCGCGCTCATAGTTTGCGCAGGTAAACGGCGGTATATTCCGCCTAAATTCCAATCGATAAGGATGCTGACAGATAGCCGTGGCTATGAAGGCGAGTGTTATGATAGACGGGTTCTTTTGTCTATCTAGGAGGCTTTGCCTGATGGAGATCACCAAGGATATCCGCTACATCGGTGTCGACGATCACGACATTGACCTGTTCGAGGGCCAGTACGACGTGTCCGAGAACGGCATGGCATACAACAGCTATGTTATCTTGGGCGATAAAATCGCTGTCGCCGATTCGGTTGACGCTGGCTTTGTCGACGAATGGCTCGGCAACCTCGAGGCCGCGCTCGACGGCCGTACGCCCGACTACCTGGTTATCCATCACATGGAGCCTGATCACTCTGCTGGCATCGCCGCCTTTATGGAGCGCTACCCCCAGGCACAGATAGTGGCCAGCATGGGCGCCTTCCGCATGATGGTCAACTACTTTGGCACCGACTACCCCGAGCGCAAGATGGTCGTCAAAGAGGGCGACGTGCTCGATCTGGGCGGTCACAGCCTAACGTTTGTCGGCGCTCCCAACGTTCACTGGCCCGAGGTGATCTTCTCCTACGAGTCTACCGACAAGGTGCTCTTTAGTGCCGACGGCTTTGGCAAGTTCGGCGCCAACGACATCGAGGACCCGGAAGGCTGGGCTTGCGAAGCGCGCCGCTACTACTTTGGCATCGTCGGTAAGTTCGGCAAATTCGTGCAGACCGTGCTCAAGAAGGCCGCCGATCTGGATATCCAGATCATCTGTCCGCTCCACGGCCCCGTACTGACCGAGAACCTGGGCTATTACCTCGACACCTACAACACCTGGTCGAGCTATCAGCCCGAGGACGAGGGCATCACGATTGCCTATGCGAGCGTGTACGGCCATCTGAAGGCCGCCGTTGAGGAGCTTGCATCTGCGCTCGAGGCCCGCGGCCAGAAGGTTTCCGTCTTTGACTTGGCTCGCGACGACATGGCCGAGGCCGTTGAGGATGCGTTCCGCTATGACCGTCTGGTGCTCGCCTCCATCACCTATCAGGGCGAGATCTTCCCGTTCATGAGCACCTTTATCCACACGCTTGCCGAGCACGCCTATCAGAACCGTACGGTGGCGCTCGTTGAGGCCGGCTCCTGGGCGCCCACCGCTGCCAAGGTTATGACCAAGGAGCTCGAGGGCATGAAGGACATCACCCTGGCGCAGAACAAGGTGACCGTGCTGGGCTCGCTCAACGACGCCTCGCGCGCTCAGATCGAGGTTCTCGCCGACGAGCTGTCCAAGTAGCGACACCTTCACTTCTGATGCTCAACCACCACAAAGGAGACCTTTGTGGTGGTTTTTGTTTAAGTGCCGGCGACGATGAGGGCTGGACGTGAGCTGTCAGTGGCCTCGGCGATCGAGGTGGCGACGGCATGGTCGGGGTCACGGTCCATCACGATGGTGTTGACGTCGGCGAGCTCGGCAAAGCGGTACATGCCGCGTCCGTTAACCTTGCTGGCGTCCATGAGGGCGACGCTTTGACGGGCGGCACCGACCATAGCCGCTTTGGTCTCGGCCATCTGCGGAAAGTCGGTCGTAAAGCCGCAGCTGGGGACAAAAGCGCCAGGGCACATGACGGCCAGATCGGCATGGACCATTTGGAGCGCCTGCATAGTGAGCGGTCCGTACAAATAACGATGGCCTTTGCGCAGCGCCCCGCCCAGCATGACGACATCGACTGAGGGCATGCTCTCGTCGATGTAATCGGCAATGGTAATGTCTGCTGTGATGACGGTGATACCATCGCGTTGATCGAGGAGCCGGACGAACTCGAGCGCCGTGGTGCCCGAGTCGACGAGCAACGTGTCGCCGTCATTGACGAGCTCGATGGCGCTTTGCGCGATGGCCTGCTTGGCGGCGACGTTGACATTGATGCGGCGATCCTGCGTGGAAACGGTCAGGCGTTTGTGGAGCGATACGGCACCGCCATGCGTGCGGCGCAGCTTGCCTGCTTCGGCGAGCGCGTCCAGGTCGGCGCGGGCGGTGACGGAGGACACGCCAAAGGTCTGGGCGATTTCTGCTACCTGCACCGAGGCATTATGATCGAGCATCTCCATGATGGCGGAACGACGCTCGTCGGCGAAAGCTCGGGTTGTTGCGTGGGCCATATTTGCTCCATCATCGTCTGAAATTTGCAGGAATTGTGTTGACTCTATTTTCGTTCATTTTCTTTTTGAGTAAGAAAATACCTTTCGATTACTTATCTTTTCTATAAAAGAAAGACGCTGAACGCCCAAAATTCAATATCGAACATGTTCACTCGGCTCAAATTTCTTCCGTTTGCTTTTCAAAAATGACTGTATTGACCTGCATGGGCTCAATATCTCGCACGTGCAAAGCTGCTGAATTTCATACAATGAGCGCAGCAAAACGCAAGGTAAAACGCCTTGTGAACAACTACGCCCGATGTCCAGATGCGGGCGAGGGAGAGGAGCAAACGCTCATGGCACTTGTTACCACCGAAAAGATGCTCAAGGACGCTCAGGCCGGCCACTACGCTGTTGGTGCTTTCAACGTCGAGAACCTCGAGTTTGTTATGGCCGTTCTGGCCGCTGCCGAGGAGACCAAGTCCCCCGTCATCATGCAGACCACCCCGGGCACCATCAAGACCGCTGGTCTGGACTACTTCTACGGCATGGTCAAGGCTGCCGCCGAGCGCGCTTCCGTGCCCGTCGCTCTGCACCTCGATCACGGCGATGGCTATGACCGCTGCATGCAGGCTTTCCGCACGGGCTACACCTCTGTCATGATCGACGGTTCGCACGAGTCCTTCGAGGACAACATCGCGCTGACCAAGTCCGTCGCCGATGCTGGCCGCGCCATGGGCGTGCCCGTCGAGGCCGAGCTCGGTAAGGTTGGTGGCAAGGAGGACGACGGTCCCGCGGTTGAGGGCGAGAGCCCCTACACCGATCCTGCCGAGGCCAAGGAGTTCGTCGAGCGTACCGGCTGCACCTCCCTCGCTATTGGCGTTGGCACCAGCCACGGCGTGTACACGAGCGATCCGCACATCGAGCAGTCCGTGGTCAAGGCTATCCGCGACGCCGTCGACGTGCCGCTGGTTCTGCACGGCACCTCCGGTGTGCCCGATGAGCAGGTTGCCGAGGCTGTGAAGAACGGCATCTGCAAGGTTAACTACGCCACCGAGCTGCGTCAGGCCTACACCAAGGGCTTCATGGCCTACATGGCCGAGAACCCCGCCTGCTTCGACCCCAAGAAGCCGGCTAAGGAGGGTATGCGTGAGATCACCGAGCTGGTTAAGATCCGCATGACCAACCTCAACTCTGTGGGCAAAGCAGAGTAACAGCAAGGGTACTCTGATCACACCGGACGGTTTGGGCGGGTCCCGTACTTAGTTTCCAAAACGTCCTCGCGCATGAAGGCCCCCGTTGTCTCGCTTCTTCGAAGCGTTGACAAC
>URWC01000090.1 GCA_900551555.1 uncultured Collinsella sp.
GCAGACCGCACTGGTGCATGCGCAGGGACGGGCCGACCACGATCACGGAACGGCCGGAGTAGTCGACTCGCTTACCGAGCAGGTTCTGACGGAAACGACCCTGCTTACCCTTGAGCATGTCGGACAGGGACTTCAGCGGACGGTTGGAGGCACCGGTGACCGGGCGACCACGACGGCCGTTGTCGAACAGGGCGTCCACGGACTCCTGGAGCATGCGCTTCTCGTTATTCACGATGATCGCAGGGGCGTCCAGGTCGAGCAGGCGCTTGAGTCGGTTGTTACGGTTGATCACTCGACGATACAGGTCGTTGAGGTCGGACGCGGCGAAGCGGCCGCCGTCGAGCTGGACCATCGGGCGCAGATCGGGCGGAATGACCGGGATGACATCCAGGATCATGTTCGCGGGGCTGTTGCCGCCCTTCAGGAAGGCGTCAACGACCTCGAGGCGCTTAACGGCCTTCTCGCGCTTCTGCTTCTGGGAGTCCTCGTCGGCGATGATGGCCTTGAGCTTCTCGGCCTCGGAGGGGAGGTCGATGGCAGCGAGCAGGTCGCGGACGGCCTCGGCACCCATGCCACCCTTGAAGTACATGGAGTAGTAACGGGTCATCTCACGGAACAGCGGCTCATCGGAAATGAGGTCGCGCTCGCTGAGCTTCATGAAGGCGTTGAAGGCGTCCGTGCGGAGCTGCTTGTCGTCCTTGCACTCTTCCTCGATGTCGACGATGCCAGAGGCGATCTCCTCGGGGGTCAGCGGCTCCTCGTCGGAGAACTCGTCAAAGTTCTCGGGGTTGCCCTGCTCCTTGAGGGACTCGATCTGGCGGGCGCACTCGGCATCGATCTCTTCCAGATCGGCGGCGAGCTCCTCGCGCAGGTCGTCAGCGTCGGCCTCGCGAGCCTCGTAGTCGACCTCGGTGATGATGTAGCTGGCAAAGTACAGAACCTTCTCGAGGTCCTTGGACTTGATGTCGAGCATACGGCTCATCGGGAAGCTCGTGGGGCTCTTGAAGTACCAGATGTGGGACACGGGAGCGGCGAGCTCGATGTGGCCCATGCGGTCGCGACGCACCTTGGCCGAGGTGACCTCGACGCCGCAGCGCTCGCAGACGATGCCCTTAAAGCGGATGCCCTTGTACTTGCCGCAGGAGCACTCCCAGTCCTTGGCGGGACCGAAGATCTTCTCGCAGAACAGGCCGTCCTTCTCGGGCTTGAGGGTACGGTAATTGATGGTCTCCGGCTTCTTGACCTCACCGTGCGACCAGGAACGGATCTGGTCGGCGGAGGCAAGGGAGATCTTTACCGAGTCAAAATCAGTAGCTTCGAAATCTGCCACAGTCAACTACTCCTTATCAGTGGTCGTGGCGGCGACAGCCTCGGGTGCCTCGGCGGTCTCGGCATCCTGGGCCTCGACGTCGGCGTCAACGCCGGCGAGCGCAGCCAGGTCATCGAGGGCAGAGGTCTCCTCGGCGGTCACAGGGGCGGAGGCGTCCTCGTCGGCATCGTGCATGGGCTCGATGTCCAGCGCGAGGGAACGGATCTCCTTGACGAGAACCTTGAAGGACTCGGGGATACCCGGGACAGGAACGTTCTCGCCCTTGACGATGGACTCGTAGGTCTTGACGCGGCCCACGGTATCGTCGGACTTGACGGTCAGAATCTCCTGCAGGACGTTGGAAGCACCGTATGCGTACAGTGCCCAAACTTCCATCTCGCCGAAGCGCTGGCCGCCGAACTGAGCCTTGCCGCCCAGCGGCTGCTGGGTAACCAGGCTGTAAGGGCCGGTCGAACGGGCGTGGATCTTGTCGTCGACCATGTGGCCGAGCTTGAGGATGTAGGACGTACCCACGGTAATGGGCTCGCGGAACTCCTCGCCGGTGCGGCCGTCGAACAGACGGGTCTTGCCGCGCTCGTCAAGCTGGGTGACAAACTCGGGGCGCATGTGATCGCCAAAGGCAGCGGTGGCCTTGTTGAGCATGTTCTTGTTGGCACGACGGATGACCTCGGCGATCTCGTCCTCCTTGGCGCCGTCGAAGACGGGCGTCGCGGTGAAGAACGGACCGGGGACATACTTGTCGGAGTCGGCATCCTCGGTATCCCAACCGCAGGCGGCAGCCCAGCCAAGGTGGCACTCGAGCAGCTGGCCGACGTTCATACGCGACGGAACGCCCAGCGGGTTGAGGATAACGTCGATCGGGGTACCGTCAGCCATGTAGGGCATGTCCTCGACCGGCAGAACGTTACAGATAACACCCTTGTTGCCGTGGCGACCGGCGATCTTATCGCCCTGCTGGATCTTACGACGCTGAGCGACGTAGACGCGCACCTGCTCGTTAACGCCGGGGGCCAGATCGTCGCCGTTCTCGCGGCTAAAGCGGACGACGTCGATGACGCGGCCGTAAGCGCCGTGAGGCATCTTAAGGGAGGTGTCGCGAACGTCGTGAGCCTTGGCACCGAAGATGGCGCGCAGCAGGCGCTCCTCGGCGGTCAGAGCGCTCTCGCCCTTAGGCGTGACCTTGCCGACCAGGATGTCGCCAGGGCCGACCTCGGCGCCGATGCGAATGATGCCGTCCTCGTCGAGGTTGGCAAGCATGTCCTCGGAGAGGTTCGGGATCTCGCGGGTGATCTCCTCGGGGCCGAGCTTGGTGTCGCGGGCGTCGATCTCGTGACGGGTGATATTGATGGTCGTCAGCAGGTCCTCGGCCACCAGGCGCTCGGACACGACGATACCGTCCTCGTAGTTGAAGCCTTCCCACGGCATGTATGCCACGGTGAGGTTCTGGCCCAGTGCGAGCTCGCCGTGATCGGTCGAAGGACCGTCGGCCAGAGGCTCGCCCTGCTCAACGGTGTCACCGACGCGCACAAGCGGACGGTGGTTGATGCAGGTGGACTGGTTGGAGCGCTGGTACTTGGCCAGGTGATACTCGTCCATGCCGCCGGCATGCTTGACGATAATCTTGGAGGCGTCGGCAAAGATGACCTCGCCGGCGTTCTTGGCCAGGGTGACCTCGCCAGAGTCCAGGGCGGCGCGACGCTCCATGCCGGTACCGACATAGGGAGCGGCGGGGTGAACCAGCGGCACGGCCTGACGCTGCATGTTGGCGCCCATGAGCGTACGCTTAGCGTCGTCGTGCTCAAGGAACGGAATCAGCGTGGCTGCGACGGAGAGCATCTGACGCGGCGAGACGTCCATGTAGTCGACGTCCTCGACAGGCACGTCGGCGGGAGCGCCGAAGGAGCCGTCGAAGTCGCGGGTACGGGCGATCACGGTGTGCGGACGGACGATCTTGCCCTCGGCATCGGTCGTGATGAACTCGTTGGTCTTGGGATCGAGCGGCGTGTTGGCCGGCGCGATGACGTGCTTCTCTTCCTCGTCAGCGGTCATCCAGTCGATCTGATCGGTGGCAACGCCGTTCTCGACGCGACGGAACGGGGCCTCGATGAAGCCATACTCGTTGACGCGGGCGTAGAGGGCGAGCGAGCCGATCAGGCCGATGTTGGGGCCTTCGGGGGTCTCGATCGGGCACATGCGGCTGTAGTGCGAATTGTGAACGTCGCGGACGGCCGTCGGCACGTTGGTGCGGCGGCTGGAGCCGGACTTGTGGCCGGCAAGACCACCAGGGCCGAGTGCGGACAGACGGCGCTTGTGAGTCAGACCGGTCAGGGGGTTCGCCTGGTCCATGAACTGCGAGAGCTGCGAGGAACCGAAGAACTCCTTGATGGAGGCCACGATCGGGCGGATGTTGATGAGCGACTGCGGGGTAATCTCGTCGATGTCCTGGGAGCTCATGCGCTCACGGACGACGCGCTCCATACGGCTCATGCCGATACGGAACTGGTTGGCGACGAGCTCGCCGACGGTGCGGATGCGGCGGTTGCCAAAGTGGTCGATGTCGTCGACCTTGAAGCCCTGCTCGCCGGCAGCGAGGGACAGCAGGTAGCGCAGCGTCGCGACGATATCCTCGTCGGTGAGCACCGTGACCTCTTCCTCGGTGGTGAGGTTGAGCTTCTTGTTGACCTTGTAACGACCGACGCGGGCCAGATCGTAGCGCTGCGGGTTAAAGAGCAGGCCCTCGAGCAGGCTGCGGGAAGCGTCCACGGTGGGAGGCTCGCCCGGGCGCAGGCGACGGTAGATCTCGATAAGGGCATCCTCGCGGGTGAGGGCGGTGTCGCGCTCCAGGGTGCGCTTGATCACATCGGAGTTGCCGAGCAGCTCGATGATGTCGTCGTTGGTAACGGCGATGCCAAGGGCGCGCAGGAACATCGTGGCGCTCTGCTTACGCTTACGGTCGATGGAGACCATGAGCTGATCGCGCTTGTCGACCTCAAACTCGAGCCAGGCACCGCGGGACGGGATGATCTGGGCCTTGTAGATCTGCTTGCCCGAATCCATCTCGGAGCTGTAGTACACACCCGGGGAACGGACGAGCTGCGAAACGACGATACGCTCGGTACCGTTGATGATGAAGGTGCCCTGATCGGTCATCATGGGGAAGTCGCCCATAAAGACGAGCTGCTCCTTGATCTCGCCGGTCTCCTTGTTGGTGAGACGGACGTCGGTCAGAAGCGGAGCCTGATAGGTCATATCCTTCTCGCGGCACTCCTCGACGGTGTGCGCGGGGTCGCCGAACTGATGCTCGCCGAAGGTAACCTCGAGAACATGGTTCTGACTCTGGATGGGGCTGGATTCCTTGAACGCCTCACGAAGGCCCTCGTCCTTAAAACGCTCAAAGGATTCCCTTTGAACAGAGATAAGGTTGGGGAGCTCCATGGCCTCCGGGATTTTCCCGAAGCTGACGCGCTTGCGCTCAGTGGCAGTGTATGCGTAGGTCACCAGGTTTTTCCTCCTTCACGGAAATGCTCGGTGGGTTGGCGAGGCATAGCTTCGCCAGTTATCGCAACCTAATAGTTTATCAGGTACCGACCGTTGGGCAAGAAAAGCCTTGACGCGATTGAGTTTTTGGAGTAGCAATGTTTTTCGGCAGAAAACACGCAGGTAGATGTATGTGTATCGAACATCTGTTCATATATTTTCTGTGAACAGAGAGCCGGCAATCGCAGCTCTTATAAAAAACGGGTGCAGACCGAAGTCCGCACCCGTAAATGTCGATGCCCGAAGGCTTATTTGCGCATCAAGCCGCCGCGCTCGTCGATGGCGTCCCAGAAGGCGCTGGCAAAGCGAGGATCGCTTGCAGCCATGAGGGCGTTGGTGGCCATCCAGCCAGACGGGGTACCGGTGTCGTAGCCCGAGAGCGGGTCGATGACGACGGCGTACATGGCCTCGCGGTCGAGCGAACGGGCCATGGCGTCGGTGAGCTGGATCTCGCCGCCCTTGCCGGCCTGCTGATCGGCCAGCAGGTCCATGACCAGCGGGCTCAGCAGGTAACGACCGACGATGTACAGGTTGGACGGAGCCGCCTCGGGAGCGGGTTTCTCGACCAGGCCGCCGATGCGCCAAACGGCACCGGGCTCGTCGTCGGCAACGTCCTCGGCGCCCTCAAGAGCACCAACGCGCTCGCCGGCGATAACACCGTAGCGGCTGACTTCCTCGGGCGAGCAAGCAGCGACGGCGATAACCGAAGCGCCGCCGTGCTCCTTGGAAACGGCGAGCATCTTGTCGCAGATGTCGCGGTTAGGCACAACGTAGTCGCCCAGAAGAACCAGGAAGTTCTCCCCTGCCACCGCGTCGGCGGCAGAGCGAATGGCGTGACCAAGGCCCTTGGGCTCGTACTGATAGCGGAAGTCGACCGGCATGCCGCCCGCGTGGGCAACGGCGTCGGCGTAAGCATCCTTGCCGCGCTCGCGCAGCAGGTTCTCGAGCGAGCGGTCGGGCTGGAAGTAGCTCAGCAGCTCGGGCTTACCGGGAGAGGTGACGATAATGGCGTCATCGACCTCCTCGGGGTCGAGTGCCTCCTCAACGACATACTGGATGACCGGCTTGTCGAGTACCGGCAGCATCTCTTTAGGCGTGCACTTGGTGCCAGGCAGAAAACGCGTGCCCAGACCGGCGGCGGGGATGATTGCCTTCATGTTATTCAAGGATCCTTTCGCAGGCGCACATGCGCCCTGTGCGTGCGGCACGGCGGCCGCAGACCAAATTGCGATACCGAAGTATCTTACCGCCGGGAGCAGGCGCAGCCGTAAGGCAAACGCAATTCTTCAGCAGGTCAACGCAAATTATTGCACGAGCGGTGCAATTTTATCGCCCAACGGTATCGGCCCCAAAGCAACGCTAACGACGGCAATTTGCACGCCGAGCAAACGAGGTCGAGGGGTCACAACAAAAAAAGACGGGGCTCGCAATGCGAACCCCGTCTGCAAAGAAATCTGGCGAGAAAGCCTGATTACTTGAGGGTGACAGCAGCGCCAGCAGCCTCGAGCTTCTCCTTGGCAGCCTCGGCGTCCTCCTTCTTGGCACCCTCGAGAACAGCCTTGGGAGCGCCCTCGACGACCTCCTTGGCCTCCTTCAGGCCAAGGTTGGTGAGCTCACGGACGGCCTTGATGACCTGGATCTTGTTGTCGCCGAAGCCCTCGAGCACGACGTCAAACTCGGTCTTCTCCTCGGCCTCAGCAGCGCCAGCAGCGGGAGCGGCGACAACAGCGGCAGGAGCAGCGGCGGAAACGCCGAAGGTGTCCTCGATAGCCTTGACGAGCTCGGAAGCCTCGAGAAGGGTCATTTCCTTAAGAGCATCGATGATCTCATCGGTGGTAAGCTTAGCCATTTCTAAGTCCTTTCGGTTTCCGTGCGAATGCACGGAGATCAGTTAAAACACGGCGCGAATGCGCCAGGGGTGCGGCGTTGCCGCCGCGGGTGAAAACAGCGACTAGGCTGCCTTCTGCTCGGAGACCTGCTGGATCGAACGAGCGAGACCAGAGGAAACGCCGTTGACGCAGACAGCGATGTCGCGAGCGAAACCGGAGATGAGACCGGCGATCTGGCCGAGAAGCTGATCCTTGGTGGGCAGCTCGGCGATAGCCTTAACATCATCAGCGGAAACGGCCTTGCCGTCGGAGATACCGCCCTTGATCTCAAGGACGCCCTTGGACTTAGCGGAGAAGTCCTTAAGGGTCTTAGCGGCCTCGACCGGCTCGGTCTCGTAGAACACATAAGCGACGGGGCCGGCGAGGATCTCGTCGAGCTCGGGCTGCTCCTGGTTCTTGAGAGCGATCTTGACCAGGTTGTTCTTGTAGACCTTCATCTCGGCGCCGCACTCGCGAAGCTGATGACGCAGCTCCTGAGCCTGCTTAACCGTCAGACCGTTGTAGTTGACGACGAACAGACCGGCGTTCTCGGCGATACGGGACTCGATCTCTGCAACCTTGTCGATTTTGTACTGCTGGGGCATGAATTACACCTCCTCGAATTCTTTCCGGGCACGGTCCGCCACAAGGACGTGACGGGGGCATGTCCAAAAAGAAAGCCCCCGCGCTGCATGAGCGACGGGGGCGAGAAGACATATCTACTCGACCACCTCGGCTGGCGGGATATCCCATTAAGCTCGCGGGCGATGCCCGTTTGCACCGGCTGTCTCTGGCAGCGGATTCGTGCGTGAACCGAAAGTATTATGGCGGGGACCCCGGCGTCGGTCAACGGAAAACCGGGCTGTACACAATTCCACCATCCGGCACGCGCCGCCGAAGGCCGGGCGCAAGGTTTTCGCTCGGTCAAGTCCTGGCTCGCACGAAGGCCACATTAAGTGGCCTTCGG
>URWC01000091.1 GCA_900551555.1 uncultured Collinsella sp.
TAACATCGCAGGCGGTTCTTGAGCATCGCTTGCTGGCAGGGTTCCTTTGCTGAAATGGACTTGGCCGAAAGAGCCGCTGGTCCCAGTCGCTGGTTCGCGCTTTGCGTGAACTCCGCGCTACTGTGGGACAGTTAGGCTTCTGTTGTTGGACCCGCTACATCTTCCCGTCCCAACATCGCCCGTAGCTTCTCAAAGCTTTCCTCGCTCAGGCAGTGCTCCATGTGGCAGCCCTCTTGCGACGCGACCTCAGCCGAAACACCCGCATCCTCCAGCAGCCCCACGAAAAAGCAGTGACGCTCCCACATTTGACGAGCGACCTCCAGCCCTCGCTCTGTCAGATGAACGTCGCGCTTGCCCATTTCGACATAGCCGTTGCTTTCCAGCGTCGCCATGGCCTTGGAAACGCTCGCCTTGGTTACGCCGAGGTACTCCGCAACGTCGATCGAGCGCACGATGCCCTGACGTTCCGACAGAACGTAGATCGATTCGAGATAGTCTTCTCCGGATTCACGTAGGGCCATGGGCCGCCTTTCGGGATGATTGCTAGTTAGCCTTTGGATACTTTCCACGACTAACTTTACCGCAGAAGTTGCCCATGTCTTACTACTTTGTCTAAAAGTTAGCCGTGTTTCACAAAACGTGCGGGACGAAAACAAAATGGGGACGCCCCGCAAGGAGTGTCCCCAGGCGCCGGGTGCCGGCCCGCAGTTACATCAATCCAAAGTGCTTCGCGGCGTTGTAGATGCCGTCGTCGTCCACGGCAGTCGTCACATAGGTCGCCGCAGCTTTCACCGTGTCCTGTGCGTTGCCCATGGCCACGCTCGTGCCCACGGCGGCAAACATCGACAGGTCGTTCTCGCCGTCGCCAAAGGCAATCGCCTCACTCGCGTCGATGCCCAGGCGCTCCAGCGTCGCCGCCACGCCCAGGTCCTTGCCGCCGTTAGCGGGAATAATGTCGCAGAACAGGTCGCACCAGCGCGTGGTGAGCGAATGCGACACGGCGTCGGTCACGATATGTTCGTCGGCCGGGTCCACAAAGGCGCAGAACTGGTAGACCGGTGCGTCAAAGGCGTGCTCAAACGGCTCCTCGTGGTAGACGATTCCCGCATTGCTGCCAGCCGTCACCACGCGCTCGGACAGGCGGTTCACAAACGAGTTCTCGCCCTGCATGCACAGCGAGTCATAGCGCCCCTGCGCCACCTGGTCCACAATCACCGCAACGTCGTCCGGATCGATCGGACAGCTGCGGTAAACCCCCTCGGCATCAAAACAGTGCTGACCCGAGAGCGTAATGTACGCATCCCAGCCCAGGTCGAACAGCCAGTCCGGCATCTGGTAGGTCGGGCGACCCGTGGCGATCACGCATGCGATCCCCTGCTCGTGAAAGCTGTCGAGCACCTGCTGCGCCGACGCCGGAATCCGGTGGGTCTTAAAGCTCAGCAGCGTGCCGTCGATATCGAAAAACGCGGCTTTGATCATCCTCGTCTACTCCTCGCCCTCGAGCTTTTCGCTCGCCTCGAGCCACGCCATCTCCAGCTCGTCCATGGCGGCGTGAGCCTCGTCGATCTTTGCCTGCTGCTCGCCGAGCGCCGTGTAGTTGGTGGGATCGACTTGGGCCATTGCTGCCTCGGCCTCCTCAACGCGGGTGCGCTGCGTCTCCATCTTGCGCTCGAGCGAACTCACCTCGCGGCGGAGCTTCTGGCGCTCGGCGTTGGACAGGCCGTTGGGCTGACCGCTCGACTTGGGCTTTTCGGCCGCAGCTGCCGCGGCACCGGTGTCAAACGTGCCGGTCTTGGCGCTCGGCGCGCCCACGGGCTCGCCCTCGGCGGTAGCGTTGCACAGGCGCAGGTACTGGTCCACGCCGCCGGGCATATGCGTCAGGTGGCCGTCGAGCAGCGCCCACTGCTGGTCGGTCACGCGCTCCATCAAGAAACGGTCGTGCGTCACCAGGATCAGCGTGCCGGGCCAACCGTCCAGCAGATCCTCGACAATCGCGAGCATGTCGGTATCCAGGTCGTTGCCCGGCTCGTCCAGGATGAGCACGTTGGGCTCGTCCAGGATTGTCAGTAGCAGCGACAGGCGACGGCGCTGGCCGCCCGAAAGATCGCCGATGCGACTCCAGAGCTGCTGCGTCGTAAAGCCCAGACGCTCGCAGAGCTTCTCGGGCGAAGTCTCCTTGCCGTCGATGATGTAGTACTTCTTATAGTTGCTGAGCACCTCGCGGATCGTGTCGCCCATGTAGGGCTCGAGCTCCTCGAGCTGCTGCGACAGCACGCCAAAGCGCACCGTCTGGCCAATCTTCACGCGGCCGCGCAGGGGCGCGATCTTGCCCTGAATCACGTCGAGCAGCGTCGACTTGCCGGCGCCGTTCTCACCCAAAAGACCATAGCGGTCGCCCGCACCAATGAGCCAGGTCACATCGGTGAGCACCTGCTTGGGCACACTATCGGTATCCGCATAGCCGGCGTCCACGTCGACCACATCGATAACCTGCTTGCCCAGGCGGCTCACGGCCAGGCGCTTGAGCTCCAGCTCGTCACGCACGGGCGGCACGTCGGCGATCAGCTCGCGAGCGGCATCAACACGAAACTTGGGCTTGGTGGAACGCGCCTGGGCGCCGCGGCTCAGCCACGCGAGCTCCTTGCGCGCCATGTTGCGACGGCGCTCCTCGGTAACCGCGGCCATGCGGTCGCGCTCCACGCGCTGCAGGATATATGCGGAGTAACCGCCCTCGAAGGGATCGACCTGGCCGTCGTGGACCTCCCACATACTGGTGCAGACCTCGTCCAAGAACCAGCGGTCGTGCGTGACCACGAGCATCGCGCCCTGGCCGCGCTGCCAGCGGGCCTTTAAGTGACGCGCGAGCCAGTTGATGGTGCGCATGTCCAGGTGGTTGGTGGGCTCGTCGAGCATGAGCACGTCATAGTCGCCGATCAGCAGGCGCGCGAGGTCCACGCGACGGCGCTGGCCGCCCGAAAGCTCGCCCACCGTGCCCTCCCAGGGCACATCGCTAATAAGGCCGGCCAGAATCTGGCGCGTACGCGGGCTCGAGGCCCACTCGTATTCAGGCGTGTCACCGACGACGGCATGATGCACGGTGTCGGTATCGACCAGGTTATCCTTTTGGCCGAGCAATCCAATCGTCGTGCCGCGGCGGTGCGTCACGCGTCCGTCATCGGGCTCCAGCGTGCCGGCGAGCACGCTCAGCAGCGTCGACTTGCCGTCGCCGTTTTTACCGACAATACCAATGCGGTCACCCTCGCCCACGCCGAGCGTCACGCTATCGAAAATATGCTTGGTGGGAAACTCTAGGCTGACGGAATCGCATCCCAAAAGAATCGCCATATGCCCTGCTCCTTCGTAGAAATTCAACGTTGTCCATGATAGCAGCGAAAAGGCGGGCCGCACACGACACAAAAAGGCGGGCCATCTCCCACAAGAGATGACCCGCCTCTCCAATCAGTCCCGTGGCGACCGTGGCCACCGCGGGCCTCAAGCATGTCCCGGACTAGGAGAACATGCCGGTGAGGTAATCATTCAGCCGCTTGTCCTTGGGCCGTTGGAAAATCTCGTCAGTCTCGTCGTACTCGACCATATCGCCCATGTAGAAGAACGCCGTGCGGTTGGACACACGCGACGCCTGCTCCATGTTGTGCGTCACGATGACGATGGCGCGGTCGGCAACGATCGACGACATGAGGTCCTCGATCGCCAGCGTCGAGATGGGGTCGAGCGCCGAGCAGGGCTCGTCGAACAAGATCACGTCGGGGTTGAGCGCCAGCGTGCGCGCGATGCACAGGCGCTGCTGCTGACCGCCCGAAAGCGCATGGGCGCTCTTGTCGAGCTTGTCCTTGACCTCGTCCCACAGCGCCGCGCCGCGCAGGCTCTCCTCGACCATGCGGTCGAGCTCGTCGCGGTCGGTGATGCCGTGGCGCTTAGGCGCAAACGTGATGTTGTCGCGAATGGACTTGCGGAACGGGTTGGGCTGCTGGAACACCATGCCAATGGAACGGCGCAGCTCGTAGGTGTTTTCGGTCTTGGTGTTCACGTTGCGCCCGCGATAGTTGATCTCGCCCTCCACGCGGCAGCCGCGAATCTCGCGATTCATGAGGTTGAGGCTACGCAAGAAGGTCGACTTACCGCAGCCCGAAGGCCCAATGAGCGCCGTGATCTCGCCCTTGTGGAAGTCGAGCGACGTATTGTGCAGTGCATGGTGGTCGCCATAGTACACGTTGACGTCCTTGGTGGAGAGCACGACCTCGTCGCTCACGGCCTTGCCGCTCACGCGCACGCGCTTCTCGCTCTCCCCCACGCTCGACAGGAAGTCCTGGGTCTCGGACGATGCCGCTTCGGTTGCGGGCGTTGCATTCATCTCGCTCATTCGGCCGTCATCCTTCTTGCCAGTTGCTTGCCCACGATACGGGCGACTACGTTAAACAGCAGCACGCAAATCATCAGCAGCGCCGCGGTGCCCCAAACAATCTGCTGGGCCTCGGGGCTGCCCTCGCCATAGATCTTGTAGATGTGCACGGCGAGCGACTCGCCGGGACGGAACACGTTCCAAGCGCAGGTGGGGCTCGACAGGTTAAAGCTCAAGAAGTTCAGGCGAACCGGCGAGCTCATACCCGAGGTAAAAAGCAGTGCTGCGGCCTCGCCAAACACGCGACCGGCCGAAAGCACGATGCCCGTCACGATGGCAGGCATGGCCTCGGGGATCAGGATGTGCAGCGTGGCCTCCCAGCGAGTGAGGCCCATGGCCAGGCACGCATCGCGCTGGGCCTGCGGCACGTCCTCGAGCGCCTGCTGGATCACGCGCACCAGGATGGGGATGTTGAACATGGTGAGCGCGACGGCGCCGGAGATGATGGAGTACTTCCAGCCCAGCTGCACCGAGAACACCAGAAAACCGAACATGCCGACGACGATGGAAGGCAGCGAGGACAACGTCTCGATGGCGGTGGAGGCGATGTCGCGGATGGGTCCGTCCGGCGCGTACTCAACCAAAAAGACCGCTCCGCCCAGGCTGATGGGCACCGAGATGATCAGGGTGATCAGCAGCAGGTAGAACGAGTCGAACAGCTGGTAGAGCACGCCGCCCTGCGTTCCGTTGGCGCGCGACGGCTCCGCGAGAAAGCCCGGCTGGAACAGCGTCGAGATGCCCTCGAACAGGATATAGGCCACCATGGAGACGACGATGAGCATGACGATGGCGACGATCGCCGTCAACACGCCCGTGGCGAAGCGGTCCTGCTTTTGGACACGCCCGAGCCTCGCCTCGTCGATGTGGATACGCGTGCTAGCCACGAGCCTTCGCCCCCTTGCGGCCGATAAGGTGGATGATCAGGATGAAGATGAGACTCATGCCCATCAGCAGCAGGCCGAGCGCCCACAGAACATCGTCTTGGGCCGAGCCCTCGGCATAGACTGCCATGGACGTGGTGAGCGTGGTGGTGATGGTCGAAGCCGGCGACAGCAGCGACGTCGGCATGGCCTCGATGCCGCCGATGACCATGCGCACGGCGAGCGTCTCGCCAAAGGCGCGGGTCATGCCCAAGATAACCGCGGTCATGAGCGACGGCATGGCGGACTTGAGCACCACGTGCCAGATGGTCTGCCAGCGGGTGTAGCCCAGCGCGAGCGAGCCCTGGCGGTAGCCGTCGGGCACGGCGCGCAGGCCATCGACCGAAAGCGTGGTCATCGTCGGCAGAATCATGACCGCCAGCACGATGGCGCCGGGCAAGATGCCCAGGCCCGTGCTCACGTGGAAAACGCTCTTCATAAGACCGACGACCACGTGAAAACCGATCAGGCCAAAGACGACCGAGGGAATGCCGGTCAAAAGCTCAATGAGCGGCTGAAAGATCTTAGAGCCAAACTTAGGGCTAATCTCGACCGCAAAGATGGCAGAGCCGATGGCGATGGGCAGCGCGATAAGCGTGGAGAGCACCATGACCGCAAACGAGGTGACGATCAGGGGCAGGGCGCCGGTATAGGGCAGGCCGTTTTCGGCTGTGTTGGCCAGGTCCCACTTGGTGCCGGTGAAAAACTCGACGACCGAGACGCCGTCCTTGACAAAAGCCGAGAGGCCCTTTTGGGCGACCATAAAGATGAGCGCGGCAACGACAAGCGTCACGAGCGCTACGCACGCGCCCGTGACGCCCAGGCCCACGTTCTCAAGGTCGCGCTTTGGCAGCTGTTTTGCCATTGCAAACCTTTCCGGGGCGATTACTTATTTAGCAGAGACCTTGCCGCTGGCGTCCTTGACGACGATGGTTGCATCGGGAATGACCAGCGTGCCGGTGTAATTGTGGGCGGGCACATCGACCTTAATGTCGGTCTGGCTTTCCGGGGCCGCATACACCGCCGCATTGACCACCGCCTGAACTCCAGGAAGGCCTTGGTGGCCTCGTCGGCGTCCTTGGAGCAGTACATGTGCTCGGTAGCCCAGATCTTGAAGGAGTCATCAGTGACATTCTTGCTCTTGGGCTCGACGCCCTCGACCTTGATGGCGTTGAACTTGGAGTCATCGAAGTGCGAGAAGTCGAGGTAGGAGATGGCGTTATCGGTGCTGCCCATCTGAGTCTGGACGTCGCCGGACTTGTCGAGCTCGGCGTCGCCCTTAAAGTCGACGGCCTCGTCGCCAAAGACGGCGGCCTCGAAGGTGGCGCGGGTGCCGGAGCCGGCCTTGCGGTTGAGGACGACGATGGTGACGTCGTCGCCGCCGACCTCCTTCCAGTTGGTGATCTGGCCAGAGAAGATGCCCTTGAGCTGCTCGAGGGACAGGTCGTCGACCGTCACGTTCTTGGAGACGACGGGACCCATGCCCACGACGGCAACCTCGTGGTCGACGAGGTTCTTGACCTGGTCGGCCTCGAGCTTGGTCTCGGCGAAGACGTCGGAGTTACCGATGGTGACGGTGCCTGCGGCGACAGCGGTCAGACCCTTGCCCGAACCGTTGCCCGAGCCGGAAACGGAGACGTCCGGGTTGGCATCCATGAACTTCTCGGCAGCAGCCTCGACGAGAGCCTGGAACGAGGAGGCACCGTCGTAGGTCACCTCGCCGGAGACGGACTCGGCAGCGGCGGCGCTACCCTTGTCGGCGGCACCGGAGGCACCTGAGCCGCCGCACCCAACGAGACCGAGACCGACGATGCTGGCAAGACCACCAGCGAGGCCGAGGAACTGACGACGAGAATAAGCCTGATCGAGCATGATCTTCCTTTCATACATGCGACTCGCGGGCACCCTGCCCGCTTTGCTGTTTGGAAAGATACGGCCTCGATCGGGCGACGACCGCCTTATCTGCGGTTTCTTACGGCCATTTGATAGACCCTTACCGCAAGCGCGGCCCAGCCTTTACAAACGGATAACAATCCAGCGCCGAACATGGCGCACCTTTTACACCAAAGGAACGTCCCCAATGACTACCCCACCGCAACAGAAAAAGCCCGGGCCGAAGCACCGGGCTCGTAATGCAAGTTTGTATCCAAGCAGGATATAGGGGTTTCCCAGGTGCCCGAGATTGCCCCGAAAGAGGAGCGCCGCGTACTTTGGTACGCAAGCGACGGTTTGAGGGGCAAGGTCGGGTGCCTGGGGAAGC
>URWC01000092.1 GCA_900551555.1 uncultured Collinsella sp.
CCATCGCGCTGACGGCCCGCGAGTTCGACGTTCTCGCCCTGCTTATGGCGCATGCCGAGACTGTGCTCACGCGCGAGCGCATCGCGCACGAAGCGCTGGGCTACGAATACGTGGGCGACGCCAACAACGTCGACGTGCACATCGCACACCTGCGTGCCAAGATCGAGGACGCCGGCGGTGCCCGCATCATCCAGACCGTGCGCGGGGTGGGCTATGTCTGCCGCGCGTAACACCGAGGCCAAGCGCGTCACCTCCATCGCCCGCGCCATCAACTGGGGCTATATGTGGCGCCGCTTGATGAGCTACGTCTGGCTCGATCTGCTGCTGATGGTGATTGCGGCGGCGATCCTCGTCTATGGATACAACCAGACGCTGCCCGACGACGCGTTTACCGCAGGCTGGATCCCCGGCGCCACCGTTCACGGCATGTCGCTGACGCCCGCACGCGGCTGGGACCTGGCAACGCTCACCTATACCGTCGAGTTTGCGCGTACCACCAAGACCTTCCCCCTCGCGCAGGACCTCGTCTCGCTATGGCCTCTCTACCTTGTCGTTGTAGGTTGGCAGGTCTTCAGCGTGCTCAACATGCTCGGCGGCGCGAGGCGCGTGCGCCGCACCATGGCGCCGCTCAACGACCTGGCCTTGCGCGTGGACGAGCTCGGCCGTATGCAGCTCTCCGGCGGCAAGATGGAAACGCTGGAGCAGGCCATCGAGCGCGCAAGCGTCGACTCGCCGAGCGTCACCACCGGCGACGCCGACCTGGCAAGCATCGAGGTCGCGCTCAACCGCCTGCTGCGCCAGATGCAAGAGGCCAAGCTGCAGCAGATGCGCTTTGTCAACGATGCAAGCCACGAGCTGCGCACGCCCATCGCGGTGATTCAGGGCTACGTAAACATGCTCGACCGCTGGGGCAAAGACGACCCGGACGTGCTGGCGGAATCCATCGCGTCCCTCAAGGCCGAAAGCGAGCACATGCAGGAGCTCGTGGAGCAGCTGCTGTTTTTGGCACGCGGCGATGCCGGGCGCACGGTCCTGCGGCGCGCGAATACCAACCTTGCCGCACTGGTCGGCGAGGTATGCGAAGAATCGCAGATGATCGATACCGAGCACACATATCGGCTGGCGTACGACACCACGCTTGCCAACGACCCGCGCCTCGACGCGTCCGTCGACGTGGCGCTCGTGAAGCAGGCTCTGCGCGTGATCGTGCAGAACGCCGCCAAGTACTCGGGTGCGGGAACGACCGTCACGTTTGGCATAACGCCCGATGCGGGCACGGGTGCGATCGACATAAGTGTTGAGGACGAGGGCATCGGCATGAACCAGGAATCCGCAGCTCACGCGTTTGAACGGTTCTACCGCGCCGACAACGCACGCGATGCCGGCGCGCAGGGCTCGGGCCTGGGACTCGCCATCGCCAAGTGGATCGTCGATAGCCACGGCGGCGTCATCGGCGTGACCTCAGTCGAGGGCGTCGGCAGCCGCTTTACGATTCGCCTGCCGCGGTAGGAAGCCCCTCGGCATAAATAAAGGGATAGGGCCACGCAGCCCTATCCCTTTTTGCTAGCTATGACAGCTTGTGCGCTACTCGCGGCACAAATGCACGGCGAAGCCGGCGAACTCGCGCTTAAAGTACACGAGCTTGGTGCCGCCGTCGGGCAGCAGCACGCGCGACTCCTCGTTGACCTCGAGCCCGCGCTCGGCAAACCACTTCTCGGCCGCATCGATGTCGTTGACGGCAAAGCCGATGTGGCCCTTGGCGCCACGACCGTTCTGCTTCATGATCTCGACCAGCGAATCGTTAAAGTACGAAACGGGGGTCTCGATGACGGGCAGGCCCATCATCGTCGAGAACAGCTCCGCGATCTCCAGGGCGTCTGCCGGGTCGGTGGCGTTAATGCCCACATGGGCAACGCGCATGCCAAAGAGCTCGACCGGATTGGCGTTCTGCTCACTCATACAGGCAGCGCCTACTGAGCCATGACGTCGAGAACGGCCTTCTCAGCAGCGACGCGGTTCATGCCGGTCATGAAGGGCACGCCGCTCACGTACGGGCAGGTGAGGCCCTCAGGGGCAACGGTGGTGGCGATCAGCAGGTCGGCGCCCTCGTCGCAAACGTCCTTGGCCTCGGAGATGGCGCACTGCACGATCTCGTACTTGTCGGCGTAACCGTTGGCGTCGAGCATGGTGGCGACCTTCTGGGCAACGAGCGTGGAAGTAGCAGCGCCAGCACCGCAAGCCAAAACAATCTTCTTCATAGGTAATGTCTCCCTTCATGGTTTACTTTAGGTAAGTGTACCGCAGCGAGCGATGGCGCTCGGCCTCGATGAGCTTTTATGCCAGTTTGCTCGCGCGCTGCGTATAATACATCCAGTACGTGTTGTCATACCGCTCGCTTTATGAGCGACTAAGGACCCTAATATGCCCGATTCCCGCACCCTCTGGACCGCCGTCGTCATCATCTGTATCGCCGTGTCGGTATTTTTTAGCGTCAAAAAACGCACCACATTTAAGCGCCTGCAACAGCTTATGGCCGCCAAGCAGTGGGACGAGTTCGATCGCCTGCTCGACGCCAAACTCACCAGCATGCTGTACCCGCGCTATAACCGCGACTACCTGCGCCTGAACTCATATCTGCTGCGCGAGGACCACAAGCGCGCCGACGAGATGTTCGATTTGCTGCTGGGGCTCAACCTGCCCAAGATGCAGCGCGTCGACCTGGTGATCAAGGCTTTTAACTACTACGTTGGCCAGGAGGACCGCAAAAAGTCCAAGGAGCTGCTGCACGAAATCAAGGGTTTTGAGGGCGGCCAGGCCGAGGCAGTCGCACACGAATGCCAGCTGATGTACGACACGATGATCCTCAAGCGCCACAACGACATTCCCGAGCTGGAGCGCATGCTCAAGGAGGCCGGTGACGACAAGGTCAAGAGCTGCCGCCTGGAATACTTACTGGCCCTGCAGTACCAAAACAAGGGCGACGAGGCCAAGTTCCAAGAGTTCCTTGAGAAGTCGGGCCAACACTCGATGGCCGTCAACGCGTAACGGACGGCTTGTGCTAGACTTCTAGTCTCACGGGGGCGTGGCGGAATTGGCATACGCAGGAGACTTAAAATCTCTCGCCGCAAGGATTGTGGGTTCGAGTCCCACCGCCCCTACCATTTGGCTTTTACGAGCTCGTGTCCCCCGGGGATGCGGGCTCGTTTCTTTAAGATGCCGGCGGGACTCGAACCCGCGAGGGGGCGAGCGTTAAGCGGACGCGCAGCGTCCGAAGCCGGTGCGTATTTGCGCAGCAAATGCGCGGACGTCCCACCGCCCCTACCATATGGAGCTTTCGAGCCCGTGTCCCCAAGGGATGCGGGCTCGTTTCTTTTACACGCCGGCGGGGCTCTAAGTTGCGGTGGAATAGTTCCTGTTTTGGTAGTTTACCAGCCCATTTAGGAACTATTCCACCGCAACTTAGGTTGGTGTTCCCACATTTTCCGATGGAAAAACGTGGTTGTCTCCCACATTTTCCGATGGAAAAACGTGGTTGTCTCCCACATTTTCCGATGGAAACTCCCAAATGGCCTTATACTAGCCGAGAGGGTTGGGAAGCAATATGCAGCGACAGCTTATGAGTGAACTTATCGCTTGGAAATCAAGGGCGAATCGCAAACCTCTCTTGCTTAAGGGAGCCCGCCAGACAGGAAAGACTTGGCTTCTTAACGAATTCGCAAGCCAGCAGTATCGAAACGTCATTCGTTTTGACTTTATGCTCGAGCCGAGCACACGCTCGCTGTTCGATGGGAACCTCGACCCCAAGCGCATCATCTCCCAGATAGAACTCCTACGTGGCCAAACCGTAACGCCGGAAGACACGCTCATCATCTTCGACGAGATCCAAGAGGCGCCACGCGGGATCACCTCGCTCAAGTACTTCAACGAGCTTGCACCCGAATACCACATCGTAGCAGCCGGTTCCTATATGGGCCTCGCGCTCCGACGCGAAAACGAGTCATTTCCCGTCGGCAAAATCGACCAGCTCACCATGCGTCCCATGGGGTTTGCTGAGTTCGTTCGTGCCGTCGACGGCAACCCGCTCGCCGACGCCATCCTTGCCGCAGACATGAACCTTCTAGCAAACGTTACCGAAAAGCTCGAGCACTTGCTCAAGGAATACCTTGTTGTCGGCGGTATGCCCGAAGTTGTCTCCACTTTCGCCGAGACACGCGACTTCATCGAAGCCCGAAGGCTTCAACAGCAAATCATCGAGGCTTACGAATCCGATTTTGGCAAACATGCACCCGCCCGCATCGTCGATCGCATGAGGTTGGTTTGGAAATCCCTTCCCGGCCAGCTTGCAAAGGAGAACAAGAAGTTTGTCTATGGCGCCCTTCGTCCCGGAGCGCGCGCACGCGATTTCGAGGAAAGCCTCCAGTGGCTCACGGACTACGGAATCGTTCATAAGGTGCCACGTGTTTCCGCTCTAAAGGCGCCGCTCTCGAGCTATGAAGACCTCTCGGGCTTCAAACTGTTCTGCATCGACACCGGTATCCTCGGAGCGCTCTCCGGTCTCTCTCCGGCCATCGTTCTTAACGGATCCGCTGTTTTTACCGAGTTCAAAGGTTCGCTGACCGAACAATACGTCGCGCAGGAGCTTTTGCTCCAGGACAAAACTCCCGCGTATTGGTCCTCTACCTCCGGCAATGCCGAAACCGACTTTGCCATCGACCATGCGGGAACCGTGCTTCCGCTTGAGGTCAAGGCGGCAGAGAACCTTAAAGCGAAGAGTCTGAAAATAGCCTGCGAAAAATTCAAACTCGAGCGTTGCGTGAGGAGCTCCCTGGCGGCATATAGAGACGAGGGCATGCTCATCAATATTCCGCTTTGGGAGATTGGGCAGATCGACAAGCTGGCATAGGCGCTGTGGGGACGCCCCGCAAGGACTGTCCCCAGGTGCCGGCAGAAAAGGAACGTCCCCAGGTGCCGGCTGTTGAGTTGCGGTGGAATAGGGACTGTTTGGTGCCCGAAAGGGCGATTGTAGTCCGTATTTCACCGCAAATTATTTAGAGGGTGCTGAGAGTGGGGGTCCAGGCGATGGTGGGAGTCGCGCCGTCGAGAACCTCGTTGATGGTGGCGGCCATACCGGCGAGTAGGCTGTTCTCGCTTACGGTGAGCGCATCGTAGCCACCGGCGCGCATGAGCTCGCGAATCACCACGGCGCCGGCCAGAATCACGCCCGCGCGCTTGGGCTGCACGCCCGGCAGCGCAGCGATACCCTCCACATCCAGCGTAGATATACGATCGATGGCGGCCGAGATCTGCTCCATCGAAAGCTCGCGCAGGTGCACAAAGCTCGAGTCGTACGGCTCCAGTTCGTGGACCAGCGCCACGAGCGTGGTGACGGTACCGCCCACCGCGACGAGGCGCTCGGCGCGCTCAAAGTCGCTGGGCAGGCCCTCAAAATAGGCGGAGAACTGCTCGCCCGCCCACGCGGCGGCAACCGCAAGCTCGTTCGTCGACGGCGGCAGCGCAGAGAAAAATCGCTCGGTCACGCGACGGCAACCGATGTCCAGCGAGCGCGTTCCCTCCAGCGCAAAGACCCCGCGCTCCGGCGCGTACACGCCCGTCGCGAGCTCCGTGGAGCCGCCGCCCGAATCGGCGACGATAATGCGTTCACCGGCAAAGTCGTGCGCCACGCCAAAAAATGTCAGGCGCGCCTCGACCTCGCCTGGAATCACCTGTGGCTCAAGCCCCAAATCGCGCAGGCCGTCCAGCAGCAGCGCAGCGTTGGACGCATCGCGCGCGGCACTCGTGCACGTGGTGCAGACGCACGCGGCCCCAAAGGCACGCGCCTCGTCCACAAACATGCGGCATGCAGCGAGCACGCGCTCGACCGCCGCCTCGCAAAAGCGACCCGTCGCGTCCACACCCTCGCCCAGGTCGGTAATCTCGGTATGCTTGGACGATTCCACGATCGCCCCGGCCTCGACCTGCGCCAGCACCAGTCGCGACGACACCGTTCCCAGGTCGATCGCCGCCACCTTATATCGTTTGCAATCTGCCATTGCGGGCTCCCCTCCGGGCGCTACTCGCCTACTCGCCGCTGGACGCGACCGTCTGACCCTCGACGCCGTTAAATCCAAACAGCATGTCGAGCGCCTGGATGTACCACGGCGCGTCCTTGCCGACTTCTTCGATCTCCTTGGCCACCTCGCTGGCCTTCTTGGCGTTCGACGACTTCTGGCTCGACGAGGCATCCGAATCGCCGTCCAGGCCCTGCACTTCAATCCTCTTCTCGCCGGGCATCACCAAGCCCAGGTCCTCGGATGCCGCATCCTTGATACCCTCCTCCGAGAGCAGCTTGTCGACGCTTTTTTGCAGCCCATCATTGTATTGCTGGCGAATCTCGACCTGCTTGGTCAAGATATCGCTCGAACGCTTTGCCACGTACAGGTCGCGCACGGGGAAATACAGGCTCACGAGCACCAGGGCAACGACGATGCCGATGAATAGCCCTCGCTGAGGACCGTGGGTAAAGTCGTAGATCGCCTTGACCACCGCGTTGTCGTTGGCGTAGTGCATAAAGTCCGAGCCCGAAAAACGGTTCGAGGGCCTGCTCGACCTATCGTGCGTTTGAGCCGACGAGCGCTGAGCATGCGACGAACGTGCCGGGCGCACTGGTCCATCTGCCGAAGTATTCACATGAGCATTGGGGCGCGAGGTACTTGTCGGGCGCTGCATGGAGCGGTCGGCGCCGGCGTAGGCGGACCCACCGAGCTGCACCGTGCGCGCACGGCGAGGCGACGGCTCACGCGAACCGGCGGAATAGTACCTGTTGTCGTAAATCTGATCCATGTGCGCCTTGTGCGGTTGAGGTTTGTTTGCGCTAAGTATTCTAGTTATAGCACGAGCGCCCGCACCGCCTTCGCCAGCCTTTGCTCGACATAAAAAAGGCGCTGAGTCATATGGCCCAGCGCCCAATGGCGGCCATCAGAAGTGGAACGGAGCCGAGTCAGCCCCGCCCCCCCCGCGAGCGCCACTTGTTTAGCGAATGTTGTAGAACGCGGCCTTGCCGGCGTAGCGCGCACTGCCCTCGAGCTCGTCCTCGATGCGGATGAGCTGGTTGTACTTGGCGATGCGATCGCTGCGGCACGGGGCGCCCGACTTGATCTGGCCGGCGTTGACGCCCACGACCAGGTCGGCGATCGTGGAGTCCTCGGTCTCGCCGGAGCGGTGACTCACGATGCAGGCGTAGCCGGCCTCCTTGGCGGTCTCGATGGCCTCGAGCGACTCGGTGAGCGTACCGATCTGGTTGACCTTGACCAGGATCGCGTTGGCGGCACCAAGCTCGATGCCCTTCTTGAGGCGCTCGGTGTTGGTGACGAACAGGTCGTCGCCCACCAGCTGGACCTTGCCGCCCAACTCACGGGTCATCTCCTGCC
>URWC01000093.1 GCA_900551555.1 uncultured Collinsella sp.
GACGAGCGCGAGCCGCGCGAGGATCGCGGTGGCGAGGGCTCGGCCGACCAGGGTCAAAAGCGCCGTCGCCGTCGCCGTTCCCGCAAGCCGCGCCAGAATGGTGGCGAGGGCTCGACCCCGTCTTCGTCTGCACCACAACCGCCCGCCGGCGAATAACGCCCGCGAGCGGATTTAGCCCGCCTTGCCCCGAGCACATCGGGGTATCATAGCGCCGAATCAACAACCCTCCCTGCGACCGAACGTAGGGAGGGTTGTGTCTTGAAGAGCCATCTGAACATATTGAGCTGTCTGCAGGGTGCCGGTACCCTACCGTTTGCGGGCGAATTACTACCGTTTGCCGAGCGGGTGGCACGCGAGGCGCTCGAGGCATTGTCGCCAACACGATGTGCCGGCTGCGAGCGCGCCGGTACGCTTATTTGCCAAGACTGCCTGGCTGCGCTCGCGCTCATCGACCCACGTCATAGCTGCACCCGATGCGGCGCCCCGTTTGGGGATTTGCTGTGCACTGAGTGTTCGGTCGAGGGCACGTCCTCGGCAATGGCGGAGGCGCTCGACCGCTGCCTGGCGTGCGCCGTCTATGCGCATCCGCTGCCGCGTATCATTAAAGCGTACAAGGATGCGGGCGAGCGACGTCTGGCTCCGTATCTGGCGGAGCTGCTCTACGACGCCGCCCTGCATGCCCAGATCGTAGCGCCCGAACGCTTAGGAGGCGTGTTGTCCGGTGCGGATGCGGTGGTGTTTGTGCCTGCGACAGCGGCAGCGTTTCGGCGGCGTGGTTTTGATCATATGGAGGCTATCGCGCGCCCATTTTGCGAGCTGTCGGGTGTTCCCCTGCTCGATGCTCTCGTCAAGTACGGGCATGGCGACCAGCGCGAACTCGGTCGTGAGGAGCGCCGCGAGCGTGCCCAAGGCATGTACGAGACGGTTGAGGACGTGCACGGCCGCCGCCTGCTGCTTATCGATGACGTTATCACCACGGGCGCGACGATGGCCGCGGCTTCGGCGGAACTCAAGCGCGCCGGCGCCGCAGCAGTCGATGGCCTCGCTATCGCACGCGTTTGGTAGGGGTGGTTTTGTGGCAGTAAAGATTGAGCGGTGCAACGAGCCGACAGGCGAACAGCTAGCGGCTTCCGTAATCCTAACAGGCGCCTCGGCGCTACGCATGATGCGCGCTGAGCGCCGACAAATGGGTTACATCAGCTGGAGGGACCTCGATCCTGATGAAGAGCGCCGTGTGCTGTGTACATCGTCGCCCTCGACCGAGGACATCTATCTTCCCGACTTGGTGCGGATTGGAGCCGCAAGCAGCGAGGTGCAAGAGGATTTGTGCTTGCTGGTGGGATCTGCGGCGCAGCGCCGCCGCATGCCTGGCGTGGGCTGGTCCGTATGCTCCGGGTTGCCCGCCGGCTCGATTCTAGAGGTGGAACCGGGGGTGTACAGTCTATCTCCCGAGGCCCTTTGTGTTGCCGTCGCCCGCGAGGTCGGCTGTATCCAGGCATTTGCCCTGGCTCAGGAGCTGTGCTCTAAGATTTCGCTGAGTGACCGCGGGAAGTATCTGCCTCCCTACACCTCGCCCGTTACGAATAAACTTGCAAAGGACAAGGACCAGCCAGCAGACGTGGGCTACTTTGAGGTTGAGCCGGTGCTGACGCCCGATCGTCTGGCAGATTACCTCGCGGTATGCAAGGGGAATGCGGCCAAACAACTGCAGCGTCTGTGTCCCTACTTGTCAGAAAACCTGCGCTCGCCCATGGAGTGCATCATGCTCGCTCTGTTTTCGCTTCCGTTTTCCTATGGCGGATTTGCCTGCGGTCCCTTTAAGACCGACTACAAGATTGAGTTCGATGACCGCGCGCAGGCAATCTCGGGGATGCCGCATGCAGTTTGCGATGCGTATCAGGAGGCAGCCCGGTTTGACCTGGAATACAACGGTGAGCTGGGTCATTCCTCCCGGAGGGGACGTATCCATGATGAAAAACGCAACACGGGCTTGATTACTATGGGAATCGAGGTCGCGACGGTCAACAACGAAATGCTCCGCGACATGGAAGCGATGGAAGCGCTCGCATGGCGCATCCACCAGCGTATGGGTAAGCGATATCAGAATCGCGTAGAGGCTCGTCGAAAGAGGCAAGATGCTCTGCTGAATACGCTCCGAGCGTGCTTTGGGCTCAAGCCAGCGTAAAACTATGGCTTTATAGGGGGTCTGTTTATATGCTCTGTGCAAAATACGGCAAATATGAGTACTGTTACTAGATTAGTGACAGCAAAAACAAAGAAACTTGGGCCGAAAATCTGGATTCAGCGAAGAGATAGTAAACGAATGTGGAATATCTTGGCGCCAAGCAGGCTGTGCGGAACTCAAAAAGGGCTCGTGAGGCGGTAATACGCTGCTACTAAATTGGTGACAGTACTCATATTTGCCGTTTTTTGCACAGGGCGCCCTGAGACGGGTGCCCCGGAGCTCCCCGTGGGGGAGCTCCGGGCTTCATGGGGGCACGAATAGCCCGCTCCGACCTGCGAAATCTGTACTCGCGATGCGAATGACGCCCCTAACCTTAAACTTTAGCTTGAACTTAGCTATAATGCGCTTCGTTCCTACCAGGCTGTGGTTGCGGACGGACGAAATGCCCGTCCTAGTCCAAGACAGACGCGGTCAAAGGGATCCACGTAAGCGACCGCGTGCGCGCGGCGCGATCATGGCGCGTCCTAGATGTAAGCCGCACCGTCCGTTCTACTTTCTTTGGGGCAATACCGCCTCGCGGGCGAGCGGGCCAGTCGTGAAGGTGGCTGCGGCCTCCCGAGCAAACACCCCGGTGCGCAAGTGTGGGGTCAAATACCAGGTCAGCTGGTGGGAACAACCTGATATTCCGCGCAACGCACGGATCGTATACGACACAGAAGGCAGGGTAGTGGACATGGTGAGGGGCAGCTTGATGCACGCGGCTCGGTTAGGTGCTGGGACCGCAGCGGTCATCGCCGTTTTGGGCCTGAGCGGATGCGCGTTCAACCCGCTGTCTACGTTCACGACTCCCACGATCGACCAGATCGAGTACGAGACCGTCACGCCGGCGGTGTCGGACGATGCCCTGGTCACTCCCGGAACCCTGACGGTCGCCCTCGATACTTCCGATGCGCCGCAGGCAATGCAGGGCGCCGACGGCGAGCTCACGGGATATGCGGTCGACGCCGCCCGCGCCCTCGCAAGCCGCATGGGCCTTAAGGTTGCCTTTGTCGATGCGTCCTCGGCAGGTTCCGCGCTCGGCGACAAAAAGGCCGATATCTTTATCGGCGAGATTAACTCCACGGACGGGGACATTAGCTCGCTCGGCACCTGCCTGTACGATGCCACTTCCGTGTTCGGTAAAACTAGCGATGGTGGGTCGCTAAGCGTTTCCACCGATACCCTTAACACGTCCACCCTGGGCGTTCAGATGTCCTCGGCCTCGCAGGAGGCGCTTGCTAAGCAGAGCATCACCGCCAACCAAAAGACCTACTCCAACATCAACGAGTGCTTTGAGGCGCTCGAGTCCGGCGAGGTCGACTATGTGATCTGCGACTCCACGGCCGGCGGCTACCTTGCACGCCTGATGAGCGAGGTCTCCTATGTCGGTGCGCTCGAGGCGCCCTCGACGCTTGGTGTTGCGGGCGCCTCGTCCAATGACGAACTGTGCCGTGCCGTGAGCGACGCCCTCGACGACATCACGGTCGACGGTACGCTCGAGGCAGTCCACTGCGTCTGGTATGGCACGATGCCCTACGACCTCACCACTAAGACGGTTTCGGGCGCTAGCGTGCAGCTGGGTGACTCTGAGTCCAGTGAGACCATGTCCTCCGGCAGCGAGTCCTCCGATTCCAACAATGAGACCGCATCCTCCGAGGACAACTCGTCCAGCCAGGAAGGCACCATCACCGACGACGACATTAACAAACTCAATAGCTAGTTATTGCTAGGGGTGGTGTCTCCTATACGTTGGAAAGGACACCTCTTCACGGTTTCAACACGCACTGCCGGGCTTCCCCGATGGGGGAGCCCGGCTTTTTCATCCCAATAAAACTAGCAGGTCAAAGCCAATTTTCGGGACCAAATACAAAGCCGCCGTCGCCCTCCCATAGCGCACTTTGCCACAGAAAAGTGCGAGACTTCGGTATGCGGTATCAAGCAATCGTTATTCGGGTCTTTAGGAATCCGCGTGATTAAATGCACGGCAATGGGTACATAGCCAGTACAGTAAGTCCCCGAGGCAGATTGGAGCCACGTATGGATATCAAGGTTTCTGGACGCAAGACGACGGTAACCGATGCTCTGCGTGCGCATGTGGATGAGAAGATCGGCGAGGCGCTCAAGGTTTTCGATATCGAGCCCATGGCGGTCGACGTTGTACTTCGCTATGAGAAGAACCCCTCGAACCCCAACCCGGCGATCGTCGAGGTTACGGTTCGTGCCCGCGGTTCGGTGATTCGCGTTGCCGAGCACGGCGCAGATATGTACGCCGCCATCGACCTCTCCGCCGATAAGGTCACCCGCCAGCTGCGCAAGTTCAAGACCAAGGTCGTGGACAACCGCCAGGGCGGTGCCAGCGCAGCGGATGTCGCACCGGTCGAGCGCGTCGAGGATCTGGCCGACCTGCTGCTGCCCGAGGAGGAGGACGACCTGCTCGTCCGCGAGAAGGTCATCGATGTCACCCCGATGACTGAGGAGCAGGCGCTGGTGCAGACTGATTTGCTCGGCCACGACTTCTACGTGTTCGAGAACGCGACGACTGGCCTCATCAATGTGGTGTATCACCGTAAGAATGGTGGATATGGCATCATCAAGCCCCGTATCGAAACACTTGACGAGTAAAATACGTTAACTTGCATGAGTTAACGGCCGGCGGTCATCCCATGCGGATGGCCGCCTTTTTTACGTAAGGAGTCGCTTTGATGGACAAGGCTGCATCTACCGGCCATTCTGACCGCTGCCGCATCGTCGTCGATACCTGCTGCGACTTTAGCCCCGAGGTCGCCGCGAACCTCGATGTCGATATCTTGGGCTTCCCCTTTATCATCGATGGCGAGGAGCGCACGGACGATATCTGGTCGAGCATGAGCCCCAAGGAGTTCTACGACCGCATGCGCGCCGGCGCTCGCGTGTCTACCTCCGCCGTGTCGCTCGGTCGCTATATCGAGTTCTTTACCGAGTGCGCCAAAGAGGGCACGCCCACGGTCTACCTGTGCTTTACCTCGGCGCTGTCGTCGAGCTACAACTCTGCGTGCCAGGCGGCAGATGCCGTGCGCGCTGAGTATCCCGATTTTGAGCTGTACGTGGTGGACAACGCCCTGCCCTGCGCAACCGGCGAGCTGCTGGCGCTCGAGGCCGTCCGCCAGCGCTCGGCGGGACTTACCGCCAAGCAGCTGGTCGATTGGGCAAACGAGGCCAAGACCTACGTCCACGGCTACTTTACGCTCGAGAGCTTTGACGCCCTGGCGGCCGGCGGCCGCATTCCGCCCGCGGCAGCGCAGCTCACGGCTAAGCTCGACGTCAAGCCCGAGCTCTCCTACGACCTGGCCGGCTCGCTGTCGCTCATCGGCGTCAACCGCGGCCGCAAGAAGGCGCTCAAGTCCATCCTCAAATCGTTCCGCGAGAACTATGTGCCCGACCGCACCATGCCTATCGCCATCATGACGGCCGATGCCGAGAAGGACGGTGATTGGCTCGAGGCCGCCATCCGCAAGGAGGAAGGCTGCGCCGACGTCACCATCATCCGCAGCTCCGTGGGCCCCACCATCGGTTCGCACGTGGGCCCCGGCATGGTGGCTTGCGCGTTTTGGGGTAAGAACCGCGCTGAGAAGGCCTCGCTTTCCGACCGCATCGCGCGTCGCGTACGTGGCGAGTAGGCAGGCGCTACGACCGCAGGCGCCCCGCAGTTCAAGCACTGGCACCGAGTATTCAACCTGGTAACAACACCCAACCCAAAAGGAAAGGTTTCATGGCAAACAAGCTCTCCGTCGCATTCATCGGCACCGGAATCATGGGTGCCCCCATCGCCGTCCACATCCTGGATGCCGGCTATCCCGTCACGGTCAACAACCGTACCAAGTCCAAGGCCGCCGCGCTTATCGAGCGCGGTGCCGTTTGGGCCGATACGCCGGCCGACGCCGTGGCGAACGCCGATGTCGTCTTTACCATGGTGGGCTATCCCTCCGAGGTCGAGGAGCTCTACCTGGCGGGCGACGGCCTGCTCGCGTGCACCAAGCCGGGCGCGGTGCTGATCGACCTCACCACGAGCTCCCCCGAGCTGGCGCGCGACATTGCCGAGGCCGCCCAGGTCTCCGGTCGCATGGCGTTTGACTGCCCCGTCACCGGCGGCGAGTCTGGTGCTATCGCCGGCACGCTCACGGCTATCGTGGGCGCTACCGAGAACGACATCGCGCCGGTCCGCGACATCCTTGCCACCTTCGCGGCCAACATCTGCTGCTTCGACGGCGCCGGCAAGGGCCAGGCTGCCAAGCTCGCCAACCAGGTGTCGCTGGGCGCCTGCATGGTCGGCATGGCCGATGCCATGGCATTTGCCGAGCTGAGCGGCCTCGATCTGGAGAAGACCCGTCAGATGATCCTGGGCGGCACCGGCAAGTCCGGCGCCATGGAGAGCCTAGCCCCCAAGGCGCTCGACGGCGACTACAAGCCCGGCTTTATGGTCGAGCACTTCATTAAGGACCTGCGCCTGGCGCTCGCTTACGCCGATGACCGCGAGCTCGCGCTGCCCGGTGCCGACGTGGCCTTTACGCTCTACGACATGCTCGACGCCATCGGTGGCGCCAAGCTGGGTACCCAGGCCATCACGGTCCTGTACAAGGAGGAGGCTGACGCCATCGCCGCCGGTCTGGACTGGTCACAGTATCGTCCCGAAGAGCACGGTGCTCACGAGGACGGCTGCGGTTGCGGCGAGCACGGCGACGACCATGAGTGCGGTTGCGGCCACCATCACGGCGAGGACCACGAGTGCTGCGGTGGCCACGGCCATGACGACGGCCACGAGTGCTGCTGCGGCCACCATCACGGGGAGTAGCGCCTATGAGCTGGACGTTCGTGGTGCTTGCGCTGGTGCTCTTTCTCTTTGCGATCTACATCGGCTTTTTGTGCGGCCAGTGGGCCTGCGAAAAGCGCGTGATCACCAAGCGCGACTACTGGATTGCCAACTTTGCGGGTGCGGCGGCAGTCGTCCTGCTGACCTGGGTGTTCTCGCTGTTCCCGCTGGTGCAGTTTGCGCCGATCGGCTGGCTCGGCGGCTTTATCGCCGGCCTTAAGATGAGCTTTGGCGAGTCCGTCGGTCCGTGGCGCAAGCACGACGAGGTCTTTAACGTCAACAAGGCTCATCGCGCCGCCGCCGACGCGGGCGACGCCGAG
>URWC01000094.1 GCA_900551555.1 uncultured Collinsella sp.
TGGCTGGCATCCGCAGCGGTCGGCGGCGGATGCGCTTGTGCTACCATTATAGCAAACGGCGGCGGGAAATTCTACACCATTTTTCTGTTGCGAAGTTGGACAAAACAGTATATGATAATAGAATCGCACTGTTATGTAAAGGAGGCGGCGTATGCAGGTCGTCATCACGATCGAGGGCTCCCAGGCCGATGTTTTCGAGCAGGAGCCGGACGAGCTGGTGCAGTTTTCGACCGACGGGGAGTATACCTGCGTCGACGGCTGCGGGGTGCTCACCTATCCCGAGAGCGAGCTGACCGGCATGGCCGGCACGCTCACGACCATCACTTTCACGCCGTCGAGCGCCGTGCTCAAGCGCACCGGCCGCACCCTCACCGATCTTGCCGGTATCATGAAGAAGTACCCGCAGGTACTCGTCAACGTGCATTCCGACAACAAGGCTGGTCTGGACGATTGCCAGCCCATCTGGGATGCCGTCGCTGCTGCCGAGAAGGAGCTTGACGGCCGCGGCCGCATTCTGGTGCGCCCGAGCGGCACCGAGCCGCTGGTCCGCGTGATGGCCGAGGCCGAGACGCACGAGCTGACCCAGCGCGTTGTCGACGACATCGTTGAGGTTGTCAAGCGCGAACTTCCCTAATGGTCAAAAACCGTTGCCAAGTGGTAAACTGTTAAGGTTATTTTGGTTGATCGGTATGTCCGAGGGGGAGCATGTTCACTAAAGTCCTAAGGTCTTTTGGTATGCGTGGTCGAGTCCTTACGCTGGATGCTCCCATCTCGGGCGATGTCATTCCGCTTTCCGAGGTAAACGACCAGACGTTTGCCACCGGCCTTTTGGGCCAGGGCGTGGCGATTCAGCCCACCGGAACGCGTGTGATTGCACCGGCTGATGCCAAGGTCGAGGCCATTTTTCCCACGGGACACGCTGTTGCGCTTAACACGGTCGATGGCCTGGACGTGCTCATCCACGTTGGTTTGGACACTGTTCAGCTCGAGGGCAAGCACTTTACCGTACATGCGCAAGTGGGTGACATCGTCCATAAGGGCGATGTACTCATTGAGTTCGATCGCGAGGCAATTGCTGCCGAGGGCTACGATGTGACGGTTCCCATCTTGGTGTGCAACTCCGTTGAGTTCTCGAGCATCAAGGGCTCCGTTGGCGTGCATGTCGAAGAGATGGACCAGCTCATCGTTGCTCGCGAGCGCTAACAAGTGCACGTGGCCATTAGCCTACAATTCAAACACGTTTACGGAGGGCGCCCTTGAAAGAGGACGCCCTCCGTGGCAAGATGGGAAACGTCCGAGGCTAAACAGCTTCGGGTCACCGTGGACGGGCAGGGGCCTCGACGCGGCTAGACACGAGACACATACATTACGCGACCTCGCCCTGGTGGCCGCACACGTTGGTTGCGGCCGACGCGGGCCGCGGGCAAGTGCTTGTAAGGGAGCCTTGCCTCTCTTGTACGAGAAAGGACGCGTAATGAAGATCATTAAAGCTAAAGACTACGAGGATATGAGCCGCAAGGCCGCCAATATCATCTCGGCGCAGGTTATCCTCAAGCCCGACTGTGTGCTGGGCCTTGCCACCGGCTCCACCCCGATCGGTGCCTACAAGCAGCTCGCTGCTTGGTACAAGAAGGGTGACGTCGACTTTGCCGAGGTCAGCACCTACAACCTGGACGAGTATCGCGGCCTTTCGCATGACGATCCCCAGAGCTATCACTACTTCATGCGTGAGAACTTCTTCGATCACATCAACATTGACCTGAACAACACGCATGTGCCCGACGGTTCCAACCCCGATGCCGCCGCTGCCTGCTCTGAGTACGACAAGATCGTTGCCGCCGCCGGTTACCCGGATCTGCAGCTGCTCGGTATTGGCAACAACGGCCACATCGGCTTCAACGAGCCCGATGACCACTTCTCCAAGGGTACGCACTGCGTCGACCTCACCGAGAGCACCATTCAGGCCAACAGCCGCCTGTTCGACAGCATCGACGATGTTCCCCGTCAGGCCTACACCATGGGTACCCAGACCATCATGTATGCCCGCATGATCCTGGTCGTCGCCAATGGCGAGGCCAAGGCTCAGGCCGTGCATGACATGTGCTATGGTCCGGTTACGCCCGAGTGCCCGGCTTCGATTCTGCAGCTGCACACCAACTGCGTTGTCGTTGCCGACGAGGCCGCCCTTTCGCTCTGCGAGTAGCGCGAATCCTGCAGCTCGACATAGCCTTGCCTAAGGCCTCCGCTTTGCGGGGGCCTTTTTGCTATCCTTTTCCGCCCACTTGACCAAAATCTTGCCGCAAGCTTGACGAATGCCGGATGCCCAACAGCTTGATTCATTCTATATCAGATTCTATGCAAAAATGCCACTAAAAGGTCGTAGACGGTAGCGGGTGCTAGGCGAGTTGAATGACATGGCTGAACCTTGTTCATCTGCGTTACACTGCCGCTTAGATGGGACAAGCTGACAAGCTCATTTACCTGCTTAAAGACCGATTAGTCGGGGGATTAATAACAATCGGCCCTCGCTGTACAAAAACTTGCCGCTTGCGTACCAAAAGACAACCTAAAACACAAGGTCGCTCTATGCATAGCGCGGCTTGTATGGTCTTGCGGCTACAGTGTCCATACGGTCGAGTTGAGGAGCGGGCATGGTAAACGATTTGGGCGGTATAGACGAGCTCGAGCTGATGCCGTTGGGCGGAGGCTATATGGTGCGACGCGAACGCTTGATGAATGAGCTTATCGCCAAGGGCCGAAAGGCCGGCATCGTGGTTCTTTATGCGCCCGACGGGTTTGGGAAGACCTCGGTGCTGCTGCAGTACACCCATGAGGTAAAATGCGACCCGACGCGAGGCCCCGTGCGGATTATCGAGGCCGATCGCGCCACTGGGCGCGAGGTGTTTATGCAGCTCGAGGTGGTTACCGAAGAACTCAAAGACAAACCGCACTCCCTTATCGCGATTGATAATGTGCCAAACCTCGATCAGCGCGATACCGAAGACCTCATCGACAGGATTCGCGGCCTGCGCGCTATGGGGGTAGGGGTCTTTATCTCCTGCCGTCCTTCAAATCGTCAGCTGATTCATGGGCTGGGCGATTCGGTTAAGATCAATGCGCAGATGCTCAAGGTGCATGCCTATGAGTATTCAGCGTGGGCATCGGCGTTTTCGATCAGCACATCGCTCGACTTTTATCAGCTCACGCAGGGCGTGCCCGAGCTCGTTTCGGCATTGCAGACGGGTCTGTATGGCCAAGGCGACGTAGCCGGCCTGCTCGAAAACGAGATTGTCAACGTATATGGCGCGGCACTTGCCGATCTGGCTTCGCTCGACAATAATGCGCTGTTTTGCGTGGCATGCCTCATGGTTTTGATGGGCGAGGGCAATATCGCAGAACTCGAAGCTTGTGGGGTGAGGCTGTCGATGGTCGACCAGTCCTACTTTGTACGTGACTACCCGATCTTTGGCTTGGATCCCGCCGAGCGGAGTTTTACGTGTCTGGGCACGGAGGATAACGGACGCTTGCGCTTGCGTAAGTTGGTGGCCGAGGTTCGCCCCGAACTTGTTCCGAGGGCGGCCCGGATTTTGCTTAAGGCGGGCCGATGCGATGCGGCGATGGGCCTGGCGGACGCCTTTTTGGACCGTGAAGCGGTCCTTGAACTTGCTGGGCAGTATGGGGTCGATCTGGCTCTGACGGGGCACGGGGCCGATATCTGCCGAGCGGCGCTGGGCACGATCGATGCCGACGATCCGGCTCCAGAGCCAACGCCTGCCGAAGCGCTTGGCGTATATCTGGCAGCGGTCAGCGTATCCAATACAAAGCTCGCTCGCTATATGGCATCGGCCGTCGAACGCGGGGGCGAACGGGCGGCCTGCGAAATAGACCCTGTTTCATGGAGGGTGGCCCAGACGCTGACGGCTGTTTGCTATGGGGACAACGGGCTTGGGCTTCCTACGAACCTGGCCGTGCCAGAAATAGAGACGTCCCATACCGCACTCGATATGTTGTCTGCGCATATCGAGGTCAAACGCTGTCTGACCGAGCGGGGAAATGACGGCGGCGTTCTACAACAGCTCAAAACGAGCAAGGCCTACGACTGCGAGCTCGACATCGCGGGGATTGTTATACGGGCCGATAGCATGCTGGTGGAGCTCTTTGACGGGTCGTTTGCGGGAACCGACGAGCGCGACGACGAGATGACGGTGGTGCGGGAGGCGCTCGACGTACGTGGGCTTAAGGCGATGGCTATCTGGGTGCGCATGGTGTTGGCGGCACGGCGGCTCCTTTCCGGCTTGCCGGTAACCGACGACGCGGCGTTCAACGAGCTCGATCGTTTTGCCGTGCGCATGCGCGACAACCAGATTCAGCTGTTTGGGCTGTTGCTAGAAGGCTGGCAGTCGCTGGCAGAGGGACGGCCGGTTAATGCAAAGTTCCGTGCGGTCCAAGTGCTCAAACTTGCCGAGGAGTCGATTGCGTACATGCGCGATAACGCATTGCTGCTGGAGCGCGCGGCATATCTGCGTAACACCTCGATGGTTTCGGTGCGCGAGGAAGCGGAGTTGCTCGATATAAGCCAGACGCAGGTTGGTGGAGCGGAGGCCTGGATGGTGGCGCTGCATTTGGCCTGTGCGGGCCGAGACAGCGATCTTGCGGCCTGGATGTCCATGAATCGTGCGGGGATTCTAGAGCCATCGTATCGGCTCTTTGCGCGCCTTGCCATGCATTGTCTGGGCGAGCCGGCGGGCAGGATACGCAAGAAGCTTCCCGTGCGCGAGCTGTCGCGGTACTCGCTGCGCGACGATTTGGAAGGAGAGGGCGAGCGCCTGTTCCAGGCCGGCGAGGTTGAAGCCGTTGATACCATCGACCATATCGAGATTCGCATGTTTGGTGCGTTTCGCGCCGAGCGCGATGGGTTTCCCATCACGGACAAAATGTGGCGTCGCAAGAAGGCGGCGACGCTTGCCGAGCGGCTTGCGCTGGGCATGGATGCGCTCGTCGATCGTGAGACGCTGGCCATGGAGCTGTGGCCCCATGCCGAGTTTAATAGCGCCCGCAACAACCTGTACTCGACGATATCGCGCTTGCGGTCGGCTTTGGGACCGACGCCGGATGGCAAGTCGTGTGTGCTCATCCAAAATGAATGCATCGGACTCAACGGCGACTACGTCAAGACCGATGTACGGCTGTTTGACCAGATAAGCCGCGAGGTTTTGGGAAATCGCACGGGTGCGTGCGGGCCCCATTTAGTTGAGCTGTGCCTTAAGATTGAGCAGCTTTATGCCGGACCGCTGTATGTTCCCAATGGCTGTAATCCCACCTACTTTTTACGTATGCGACGCATTATGCAGTCAAAGTACATCGATTGCATGATTAAGGGAGCAAATGCCGCTCTAGAAGAAAACGATCTGCAGTCGGCGATTTGGCTGGCGGAGTCGGGGCTTCGACAGGAAACGGCGCGTGAGGATATGGTGCGCTGCGCCATGCGCGTCTACAGTGCGGCGGGGCGGCGGCGCGATATCGTCGAGCTGTACAGCGGGCATATGCACCACCTGAGGGAGCAGGTCAATGGCGTGCCCGAGCCCGAGACGCGGCGTCTATACGAGCGCTTGGTGGAGGGGCGGCTCAATCGCGTGCTGGTCGAGCGATAAAAAACGGGCGCCCAAAGTACTTGGGCACCCGTAAGCTTGCTATGTGTTGGCTCGCCGGATCATTGGCTCTTAGACGAGCTTGATCTTCTCGATGTCCTTGCGCGAGGACTCGCGATACAGCGAGAACTTGCGGCCGATGACCTGGACGACCTCGGCGTGGCAGCGCTCAGCGAGCTCTTCGGCGGCCTCGCGGGCGGAAAGGCTGGAGCCATCGAGCACGGAGCACTTAACGAGCTCGTGCTTCTCCAGGTAGGCGACCGTCTGCTCGACGGTGCCCTCGTTGACGTCGGACTTGCCGATGATGATGGCGGGGTTGAGGTGATGGGCCATGCTGCGAAGCTGCTTGACCTGTGCTCCTGTCAGTGCCATGGGTTCTCGCTTTCTATGTATGGGGCGCCCCGCGACGGGGCCTTAATCTACGTGAGCTGTCCCACGATAGCGCAGGAACGGCGGTGTGTGGAGCGCGTTCGCCCAGTTCAAAAAGAATGCGGATGCCGAGCGGGTGGGCGGTGCGGGCTGCGAACGGGCTATGAGCTGGGCGCAGAGACCGGCTCCCATGCAATAAACGCCCAACGAACCTTGCGGACATGATCGAGCATATAGCGCCCCTGCGGCACGCCCTTGGAGCCCGGCTCACCGGCATGGGGGTTCTCAATCATGTGTTGAGCGATGTAGTCGCGCAGGCGGTCAACCTTATCCTCGTTGCCATGCTCGAGCATACGGGAAAAATCCGCCACACCTGCCTCAAGGCTATCGAAAGTATCGCGACGAGGCGATTCAAAGTATGTAACCTGCGGCAGAGCGCCCATTTGAATGAGGATGTTGAAGGCGTATACAAAGCCATTACTGCAGGTAACCGAGGCGCCGATAGCGTTCATCAAGTGCAGATCATAGCGCGGGCTGGAGTTGGCGACCATCGTGGCAGCACAACGCCGACGAGCCGTACGATCAAGCTTGGCAAGTGCACCTTTTAGATTGGTCGTCGTAACCGACCGACTAGCAAAGGCAACATCCACCGCTTTCGCGACCGGTCCAACCAAATCCCAATCATCATCCCAAGCAAGCTCAAGCGGCGTAATAAGATCTTCGAGCTCGTAATACTCAATGCCGGCATCAAGCGTGCCCAGCATGGCGGGGGAGAAATCAGCCGCAATCACGGGATGTCCGTCTTGCGCAAGCGGAATGGCAATCGACCCAGCCCCACATCCCATATCCAGCACCGACTCGCCGGGCTCAAGCGCCAACAACTTTATAAAATCCCGGGCATACGGAGCAGTCTCAAGCGGTCGAAAATGCCGAGCCCGCTTATCCCACTCAAAAGAATCATCAGCCCGCCGCCGATCAGCTTGCAGACGCATCCACTCGCCATTCCAATCAACAGAAAGAAGCTCAGAGCGAGCATTCCCATCAACCACGGGCCAACCTCCTAGCAACAAAAAAGCGACTCCTCCCAAAAGAAGAGCCGCAACCAGCATATATCAGAAAAAGAACCGTTCCAACGCCAAACCGCCGCACCAGCCAAGTGGTGCAGGAGCGAAGCAACTGCAACCGGGATAGAACCCAACTGAGGTCCCGTTGTGCGGGAGCCCCGGGGAGGGCAAATATATAAGGTCGCCTGCTCGGACAGTCCTGACTCGCACGGAGAGCACATTAAGTGCTCTCCGGC
>URWC01000095.1 GCA_900551555.1 uncultured Collinsella sp.
GACCCAGCCGATGCGCCCGCGTAACCGACGGCTGCATCCTATGCGGTGGGTGCGTCGACGCCTGCCCTGTCAACGCTATCTCGATCGAGCGTGACGAGGCCGCTGGTGCGGTGGACCTTGATGCATATCGAGACATTTGGGTATTCGCGCAGACCGACGAGCACGATACGGTGACTCCCGTTGCCTATGAGCTTATGGGCAAGGGCCGCGAGCTTGCCGATGCTCGCGACTGCCGTCTGGTGGCACTGATCGGTATGGGTCCCGAGGGTTCTCTCGGCGACCTGGAGCATCTGGTTTGCGCGGGCGCCGACGAAGTCCTGGCCTGTCGCGACGAGCGCCTGCGCCAAAACGATGCGGAGGTCTACGCCCGCTTGATCTGCGATTTGGTAGCCGAACGCAAACCCGAGGCCATCCTATACGGTGCGACCGCTTTTGGCCGCGAACTGGCACCCGGCGTTGCCGTGCGCTTGCAGACGGGCCTTACGGCTGACTGCACCGTACTTTCGATGGATACGGAGACGGGGCTGCTGCAACAGACGCGTCCGGCGTTTGGCGGCAACCTGATGGCCACCATCGTCTGCCCCAATCATCGTCCCCAGATGGCAACGGTTCGTCCCGGCATCTTTAAGGCGCCCGACTTTGACTACGACCGCTCCGGCACGATCACCCAGATATCGCTTGCGGATGATGCTAAGGCTCGTGTCGAGATCTCGATTCCCGCCGAGGAGTGGAGGCAGCAGGCCTCGATCGCCGATGCCGAGCGCTTGGTCGTGGTGGGCCGCGGCATTGGCTCCAAGAAGAATCTGCCCCTGATGCGAAGGCTCGCCGAGGCTCTGGGAGCCGAGCTTGGTTGCACGCGACCTGTCGTGGAGGCCGGCTGGTTGGAGTGTCGCCATCAGATTGGCCAGACCGGCGTATCGGTTTCGCCCAAGCTTCTCGTGAGTATCGGTGTTTCGGGCGCCATCCAGCATCTTGCCGGCATCGGTGGGGCAGAGTGCATTATCGCCATCAACGAGGACCCGGATGCCCCCATCTTTGGTGCTGCCCAGTACAAGGTTGTCGGCGATGCCGTCGAGGTCGTCGAGGAACTGCTGGCCCAGCTTGAGCGCTAGGCGCGCGCCAGCCAGTCGCGCATCTCGTCCTTAAGGCGGCTCCAAGTCGCCTGCGTGGCGGGGTCGGTAAAGGGCCGCGTAATGCCAAAGGGCGCGTCGAGCAGGCGGTAGATATCGCCCTGCTCGCGCGCCAGCGCGCGGCTTGCTGGATAGACGAGCTCAAACATAAAGCAGATAAGCCCCACCAAGAAGTCGGCGGGCTCATCGCGCTCATCGCGTGCGACGCAGCGGTGCTCGTCAAAGGCGGCAAGTGTCGGCGACGAGAAACGGCTGCCGAGAAACGTCTTCTCGTCCACCTTGAGGATAGTGTCGACGGTGCTGTCGGCGATGGTGCGCATAATGTCGATCTTGTCGCCATCGCGCACGATATCGCAGAAGCACCGTGTACGCTCGTCGAGTTGTGCCGGCAGGCGAAAGTCGCTGTGATAGGCGATGCTCGCTCGGATGAGCTCGTCATGCGCACCGGTTTCGATAAAGTCACGGATGTTTGTCGTGGCGGGTGCATCGGCGGGATTCTCGCCAAAGAGGACCTCGATGCCCAGCGCCGCATGGCTCATGCTCTCGGCGTCCTTAAAGGTGTCCCAGCGTCGCAGCTGCTCAAAGCGGCCCATATCGTGTAGCAGGCCGCAAAGCCATGCCAGGTCAATATCTTCTGACGACCAGCCCTGCTCGCGCGCTACGGCATCGCATGCCTCGGCCACGTGGTACGTATGCTCGATTTTGAGCGCGATGCGTGGGTTGGTGGCGTCGTAGGCATCGGTGTAGCTTTTGAAGGCCGCGCGCGCCCGGTCTCGATCGATAGCTGTCATAATGACTTCCTAAAAAGTTGTGTCTTTCGATCCGGTGGCAATTGTAGGTGAACTCGGTTGCTGTCGGATGATGATTCTGCCGTATCGCTACATGCGGCTCGGAGACCTTGTCAGGATGAGAAGCGTATGGTGTTCAAAATCGTTAGAACCGTCTGGCCGGTGATGCTTACCTATGTTGCAATAGGCGCGCCGTGCGGAATGATCATGGGGCAGACGGGAATGGAGCCCTGGATGGTCTTTGCCCTGAGCAGCACGTTTGTGACGGGCAGCGGCCAGTTTATGATCTGCAATCTTTGGCTGGCGGACGTGCCGGCACCTTCGATTATCGCGAGCGTTGCCGCCATCTCCTCGCGTTTTGCGCTTTACTCGGCATCGATCGCGCCGCATCTGACGGGTGCCTCGAAGCGTCAGACGCTGGCTGTTGCCGCGACACTTACCGAGGAGGCATATGGCATCTCGCTTGCCAAGTTGGTTGAAGGGGAGGATTGGGGCCCGCGCGAGTCCTTTGTGCTCAACGTGATCCTCATCGCAACATGGGGCGTTTCGTGTACGATGGGCACCATCGTCGGCGCCGTTGTCGATGTTCCCACCGCCATTGCAGCCTTTGTCTGCACCTCGCTCTTTATCTGCCTGCTCTTTTCGCAGCGGCTGTCGCGCGGCAACGTTGTCGCGGCGGTTTCGGGCGCGGTGTCCGTCGCCGTATGCAAGTTCTTGGGCCTCACGAATATTGCCGTGCCGGCAAGCGTCGTGGCCGGCATTGCCATTGCGTTGGCGTGCGATGCTGTATTTGACGGAAGAGGTGCCCGCGATGCCCGTTAACGAGTTCTTGGTTCTGTGGCTGTCGTCGTGGGCTGCTATCGCGTTCTTTCGCATCGCGCCGGCGTTCGCCTTGCGCGGGCGGACCCTGTCGCCCCGCATTACCGAGGCCCTGGGCTATATCCCGCCCGCTGCCTTTGCCGCGCTGGTCGCCAACGACTTGGTGAGCCCCGGCGCGTTCGACGCGGGACTCTGGCCTGCCTTGGTTCCCTGGATTGCGGCCGTCGGCGTCGTGGTCGTGGCGGTCAAGACAAAATCGATGCTGTGGTGCTGCGTCTCGGGCATCGTACTCTATATTGTCTTGAGCCTTATATAGGGGTGGCGTCGCGGGCGCCGAATCTCGTTCCATCCCAACTTGTCGAATTTTTCACCGAGCTGGTCTATTTCTTCTGGTACCATGGTCAGACTTTACTGTAGCAAAGCATGACGTGGGCTTTTGTTCCCCGTCAGCGGAAATGGGGGTTTCATGGCACAGGAAGCAACCGCCAACGGGCAAAAGAAATTCAAGGTCCCGCGTATCCCGGGCGACATCATGATCTATCCCATGATCGTCGGCCTTTTGCTCAACACCTTCTGCCCGCAGGTCTTTGAGATCGGCGGCTTCTTTACAGCTGCCTGCCGCGGTGGCTCCAATACCATCGTTGCTGCGATTCTGCTGTTTGTGGGCGCTGGCATTAGCTTTAAGTCCACGCCGGGCGCTATTAAGACCGGTATCGTCGTGCTGATTCCCAAGCTTGTCGTTGCGGCGGCCCTCGGCTTGGGCGTGGCATATTTCTTTAACGATAACTTCCTGGGCCTGAGCTCCGTGTCCATCATCGGTGGCATCACGTTTTGCAACATGGCGCTCTATACGGGCATCATGGGCGAGTTTGGCGACGAGTCCGAGCAGGGTGCTGTCGGCATTCTGTTCTTTACCGCCGGCCCTGCCGTCACGATGATCATCCTCGGTGTCTCGGGTCTCGCAAACATTCCGCTGGGCACTATCGTCGGTTCTATCCTGCCGCTTGTTATCGGCATGGTTTTGGGCAACCTGTTCCCGTTCATCAAGAACCTGCTGGTTCCCGGCGCCAATCCCGCAATTGCCGTCATCGGTTTTCAGCTCGGTGCGTCCATGAGCCTGTCGAGCTTCATCACCGGCGGCATCTCGGGCATCCTGTTGGGCCTTATCACGCTCTTTATCGTCGGTCCCATTACCTTTGCCTTTGAGCGCCTGTGCGGCGGCAACGGCAAGGCTGCTGTTGCCTGCTCCACCATCGCCGGTACGGCCATGACCACGCCGGTGGCCCTCGCCGAGGTCGCTCCGCGCTATGCCGAGCTTGCGCCCACCGCGTACGCCCAGATCGCCACCGCCGTTATCATCACGGCGATCATGGCCCCGATCCTGACCGGCTGGGTCGATAAGAAGTTCTGCCACGGCGAAGAGGATCTGTCGGTCGAAGGCGTCGAGGCTATTGAGGAAGCCGTCGCGACCGACATCGACGGCGAGTAATCGTCGACGCGAGTCAATCAAGCCGGCGTGTGCAATTCGCGCCGTATGGGCGCCCGAACGAGAGCTGTCTTGCAGCAACGTTCGGGCGCTCTGCTATTATTCCCTTTACCCCTACGGAGTAAGGGGTGTTTATTGCCCAGGTTCGAATTGGGCGATTCTGACCACTTGGGTATTGAAGGGATGGCGTCTAGTGGGTAAGGCACTCAAGATCGAGATATTCCTGCTATGCATGATTATTCTTATCGGGCTTGCCGTACGAAGCCGTCGCTCCCTGTTCTCGAGCACCCAGCAGCTTTTGTTTAGCATGCTGGGCTACACGTCTGCTGCCTACATTTTCTTCGATATGATCTGGACGCTCTCGGACGGCGTGAGCACTCCTGTAGGCATCACGGCCAACTGGATTTCCAACGCGGTTTCGTTTTCGCTGTTCGCCATCGCGTGCCTCATTTGGTTTTTCTATTCCGAGACGATGCAGGGCTCGCGGCTCCTGACCACGCCCTATAGGGTGGTACTTTTAACGTTGCCAACCGCATTGGTGGTCGTGTTGGCATTTACCAGCTACTGGACGCACACTATGTTCTATATCGATGCGCAGGGCGTATATCGTCGCGGAGCGCTTTATATGATTCAGCCTATCGTTAGCTACTGCTACGTCATATATACGTCCTTGCATGCCTTTATTCAGGCTCGAAAAGTCGAAAGCCTGCAAAAGAAGGCCATTTATCGCACCCTCGCCTTTTTCGCGGTCCCCGCTCTGGTGGGCGGTACCTTTCAGGTCGTATTTTCGGTGCCCGGCCTTTGCGTCGGCATAATGATCAGTATTTTGCTGCTCTATATCGTCTACCAGGAGCAGCTGATCTCGACTGACCCGTTGACTGGACTCAACAACCGTAACCGTTTTGAGACCTATATGCTGTCGCTGTTCTCGGGTGCTGACCAGGCCGATGATGTGTATCTGCTGATGATGGATGCTGACGGCTTTAAGCAGATTAACGACCACTATGGACATGTTGAGGGCGACCATGCCCTTCAGGTTGTTTCGAAGGCGCTCAAGGACGTCTGCTCGATGTCCGGCGGCTTTATCGCGCGCTATGGCGGCGATGAGTTCGTGGTGCTCCAAAAGGCAGCGACGGAGCAGGAGATCATAAGCCTGTGTGCGGCGATCAACGATGAGCTCGCTCGTGCCGAGGTACCGTATTCGTTGCGGATGTCCATCGGCTATGCCCGGGTCGGCGATGGTGTCGATACCTGGCAAGACCTGCTTCGCGCCGCCGATGCGGAGCTCTATCACGTCAAGGGCGAGAAGAAGAAGGCCGGCGTCCAGATACGCTAGAAAAGGGGGCGCACGACCGTTGTGCTGGTCGTGCGCCCCCTTTGTGTTGGCGGGATTAGTAGCGACTGTCGAAGATGCGCCTCGTCTTTTTCTCGGAGCGGGGCAGCTCGCTAGGCCATTTTAGGTTTATTGACAATGATGATGCCGCCGCAGACTAAGAGCAGGGCCATGATTACGGTGACAGGGCTCGTGCCGGCGCCCTCGCCGAGCAGCAGCGCGCTCAGCAGCACGCCAAAGACCGGGTTCATAAACCCAAAGACCGAAACGCGGCTGACGGGGTTGACGGCAAGCAGGCGCGACCACAGCGAGTATGCGACCGCGGAGATAAGTGCCATATAGACGATGAGCGTGATGGCGGGGACGATTGCCGTGGGGGAGAGCACGCCGCCCATCAGAAAGCCGATAGCGGTGAGGACGAGGCCGCCGACCAAGAACTGCCAGCCGGCAAGCAACACGCCGTCGTGCTCGCGCGAGAAGATACCGATCAGGCAGGTCGAAAGGGCACCTGCGACGGTGGAGGCCAGGATAAAGCCCTCGCCGTCGAGCGTAAAGCCAAAGGTTCCGTCCGCGCCCGAAAGGTTGACGAGTGCGACACCGGCAAACCCCAACACGCAGCCGAGCACCTTGGCCGCATCGAGCTTTTCGGTGCGAAACGCCAGAGCGGCAAAGAGAATCGCCAAGAAGTTAGCGCTGGCCTCGATGATGGAACTCGACATGGCACTGGCGTGCGAGAGGCCCAGGTAGAAAAAGAAATACTGACCGATGGTCTGGAAGAGCGACAGGATGAAGATGGGCTTAATATCGCGAGCCTGCGGAACGAGCGGATGGCGCTGGGCGATGCTCATGCCAATAATGACCAGCGTGCCGGCAAGGGTGAAACGCAGGCCCGCGAAGAGCAGCTGCGATGCGCTATCGTGCGCAGGAATGCCAAAGAGTGCATAGCCGATCTTGATGCAGGGAAAAGCCGACCCCCAGAGTGCGCAGCAAACGAGGCAGCCCAGGATGAGTCCGGGCAGGGTGGCGAGATACGGCTTGCGGCTTTCCATGATGTCCTTCCTACATGCGCGAAGCAAAAAAGAACCCGCCACCGGATGTGCCGGTGGCGGGTGTTGTTACCCGATGGGATTGTACCCGATGGGAAAGGTTTAGGCGAAGTAGGCTACGCCACTCTCAAAGATGGGCATGAACTTATCGCCGGGGACATGCTCGGGCACGTTGCGGTACAGGTTGTCGCCGCGACGCTCGGCGTGGCCCATCTTGCCCAGGACGCGGCCGTCGGGGCTCGTGATACCCTCGATGGCCAGTGCGGAGCCGTTGGGGTTGACGGAAAGATCCATGCTCGGCTTGCCGTCCTCGCCCACGTACTGCGTGGCGACCTGGCCGTTGGCGATGAGCTGGGCGAGCACCTCGTCGTTGGCGACAAAGCGGCCCTCGCCGTGGCTGATGGCGACGGTGTAGGGGTCGTCGAGGCTGCACTGCGACAACCACGGGGACAGGTTGGACGAGATGCGGGTGCGCACCAGACGGCTCTGGTGGCGGCCGATGGTGTTGAACGTCAGCGTCGGGCATTCGGCGGTCATCGGCACGATGTCGCCG
>URWC01000096.1 GCA_900551555.1 uncultured Collinsella sp.
GGGCAAATCGCCACGACACCCGTCACGCGTCCCGGCTCGCCCGAGCATTCGTACACGTAATACGCCGCACCTGGGTCCTTGAGCATCAGGCCATCGGCAAGGGCTCCGCGCAGAGCATCGTTGCCGCTCAGGATACTGCCCATTGCAGGCAGCGCCTCGAGCACACGGTCCTGAGCCGGGCGGATGCAGGGAAACGGAAGTGCTTTCATGGGCGGTCCTAACGCACGAGTCGGTTTGTTCGCGGCTTATTATGCCCCAACTTGGCCGCTCGCGTCCCAGAGCACGTTATCGGCGAGCGCGATTAGCACCTGCTGACAACGAACGATATCGGCGTGGGGTACATATTCGTTGGGCTTGTGCGCGAGCGCGAGCGACCCGGGACCGTAGCTCATACAATTGCGGTTACCTGTCTTGCCGGCAATGACGGCGGTGTCGGTGTAGCCGGTAAAGAAACCGACGGTCGTGTCCGCGTCCGTCACGTCATCGGCGGCACGCTTGAGCGCTGCTAGAAGGGGAGAGTTCGGGTCGCGCTCGATGGCGGGGCGGTCGCCCGTCACGGTGTAGCTGCCATGGCAACCGGGGACCGCGGCTTCGGCGCCGGCGATGGCCAGCTCTACCATGCGCTTCGCGGCGGCCGTATCGGTCGGAGGCGTCAGACGCATGTCGACCCAGACTTTGGCGCGGTCGGGCACGACATAGGGGCGATATCCGCCCTCGATTTGGCCAAACGTGATGGTTGAAGGCCCCAGCTCATCGTGCGCGGGCAGCGCCATAAACGCGCGACGGAGCGAACACACGACCTCGGCCATGGCGGCGACGGCATCGGCGCCCTTCCAGGGCTGGCTCGCATGCGCCGTCACGCCAGTCATTTCAATCTCGAACCACGTACGCCCCTTGTGCGCCACCTGGATCTGTCCGTCGGTGGGCTCGGTGTCCAGCACCCATTCGCGCGAGCCGACCCAGCCAGCATCGATCGCGGCCTCTGAGCCGCGCATAAAATCTTCCTCGTCGACCGAGCAGATGAGCGAAAAGCCGCGGCGGGGCAGCGCGCCATCCGCCACCACGCGCGCGAGCGTATGGACCAGCGCGGCAATGGCGCAGGCCAGGCCACCCTTCATGTCGCAGGCGCCACGGCCATAGAGTTTGTCGTTACGCACAACCGTCCCGAGTGGCGGAATGTCCGCGTCCCAGCCATCGCCCAAGGTGACTGTGTCCATGTGACAGATGTAGACGAGCCGCGCTTCGTCGCTTTGGCCCGGCACGGTGACCATAAGGTTGCGGCGTCCGGGGAGTACTTCGAGCTCTGCAATTTGCACGGCATCGAGTACCGGATGGCTCAGCTGCGCTAACCGTTCCTCAACCAACGCTTTGATATGGCGTTCAATCTCGCCCTCATACGCACCTGGGTCGGAACTGTCGATCTGCACGAGTCCTTGCGTAAGCCGCCAAGCAAAATCTGTATCAACCATAGGCACCTCACAGATAGTTAGGTCAACATACAGATTGTATGCCAAGAAGCGGCTCGGTGCATTTAATGGAGTGCTCACAAAAACGGGGGCGCCTCTCATGCGAAAGGCGCCCCCGCGGGCATTCAATGTCAGTAAGGGGCAGGCCACATGGGGAACTGCCCGTCAGATCAGCCGGCGCTATTTGATCACGCGCACGCGATACATCGACGGAATCTGCTTGAGCGCCTCGATGGTGCTGCCGTCCAGGTGCTCGTCGGTGTCGAACATGGTGTAGGCGTTCTCGCCGGCAGACTCGTTGGTCATACGCTGCACGTTGGCATTGTCCTTGGCCAGGATTGCCGTGATCTGACCGATCATGTTGGGCACGTTGGCGTGCAGGCAGGCGATGCGGCTTGCGGCGCGCGCCTTGCCCATGCTGCAGGCGGGATAGTTGACGCTGTGTGCGATATTGCCGTTCTCCAGGTAATCCTTGAGCTCGCTGATGGCCATATCGGCGCAGTTGGCCTCGGCCTCGCCGGTGCCGGCGCCCGAGTGTGTGGTGATAAACGTATTGGGCATTTTGACGGTCTTGGGCGTGGCAAAGTCGCAGCTAAACCAGCTCAGCTTGCCCTCGCGCAGGGCAGCGTCGACGGCGTCCTCGTCAATGATGGTTTCGCGTGCGTAGTTGATGAGCACGGCGTCGGGTGCCAGCAGGTTGATCTGCTCAGTGCTGATCATGCCGATGGTGTCGGCCTTGCTGGGCACGTGTACGGTGAGGTAGTCGCAGCCGCGGCAGAGATCCTCGAGCGTGCCCACACGCTGCACCTCGCGGCTCAGCACCCACGCGTGCTCGACGGAAATGAACGGGTCGTAGCCATAGACATCCATGCCCAGGTCGACGCAGGCGTTGGCGACCTTGGAACCTACGTTGCCCAGGCCGATGACGCCGATGCGCTTGCCCTTGAGCTCGCGGCCCACAAAGGCCTTCTTTGCCTTCTCGGCATCGACCTGAATCTCGGGATCGTCGGCGTTGTCGCGCACCCAGTTCATCGATTGCACCACGCCGCGGCTCGAGAGCACCAGCATGCCTAGGACGAGCTCCTTAACGGCGTTGCTGTTAGCGCCGGGGGAGTTAAAGACGACGACGCCCTTCTTGGCGTACTCCTCGACGGGGATGTTGTTGACGCCGGCGCCGCAGCGGGCGATGGCGCGGATGCCCTCGGGCAGCTCGTAGCCGTGCAGGTCGGTCGAGCGCATCAGGATGGCGTCGGCCTCTTCGGCGGTGCTCACAAATTCGTAGCCCTCGCCAAACTCGACTTTGCCGTCTTTAGTGATGTCGTCGATGGTCTTAATCTTACGCATGGAAAAACTCCTTAGCAGGTTTGTCTAAAACAAGTGGTTTGAAGTGGCTGGTCGGCCCGCGCGTTGCGGGCTAGTTAGATCGCGGGCTCAAACTATGCTGCGCTTCGAAGTCCTTCATGTACGAGGCCAGTGCCTGCACGTCTTCCATGGTTACGGCGTTGTAGACGCTGGCGCGCATACCGCCCACCAGGCGATGGCCCTTGACGTTTTGAATCTGGTGCCCGGCCGCGCCTGCGACAAAGGCCGCGTCGAGTTCGGCGTCGCCGGTGCGGAAGGTGACGTTGGCGATGGAGCGGCTGTCGGCCTGCGTAGTGCTATGGAACAGCTCGCTGTGCTCGAGCAGGTCATAGAGCAGATTGGCCTTGGCCCAGTTGCGCTCGGCCATGGCGGCAAGTCCGCCGGTTTTCTCAACCCAACGGAACACCTTGCCGCATACGTAGATACCAAAGGTGTTGGGCGTGTTGAGCATGGAGCCCTTGGCGGCCTGGGCCTTGAGGTCCATGTACTGCGGCGTTTGCGCAAAGGCGGAGCCATCTGCGATGAGGTCGTCGCACACGATGACCACGGTCACGCCCGCGGCGCCGGCGTTTTTCTGCGCGCCGGCGTAAATGAGCCCGTAGCGCTCAACGTCGAGCGGCTGCGACAGAAAGCAGCTCGAGACATCGGCGACCAGCGGTACGTCGCCGCAGTTGGGCAGCTCGTGGTACATGGTGCCAAAGATGGTGTTGTTCTGGCAGATGTAGACGTAGTCGAGCCCGTTGCTTGCGGCCTCGGCGGCAATGCGCGCGTTGACGTCGGCCATGGTGGGTATGCGGTCGAAATTGGTGTCCTTGGAGCTCGCGAGCAGCACGGCCTCGCCGTACTTGGCGGCTTCTTTGTATGCCTTGTTGGCAAAGTTGCCGGTCACGATGTAGCCGGCGCGCCCGCGGCGCATGAGGTTCATGGGGATGCCCGCAAACTGCAGCGTGGCGCCGCCCTGCAAAAACAGGACACGGTAGTTGTCGGGGATGCTCAGCAGACGACGCAGGGTTGCCTCGGCGTCGTCGATAATCTGCTGGTACATGCTAGATCGATGGCTCATCTCGAGCACGGACATGCCACAACCGCGGTAGTCCATCATCTCGTCGGCGATCTCGGCGAGCACGCTGGTAGGCAGCGCGGCCGGGCCAGCTGAGAAGTTGTGCACACGTGCCATCTTCTAGTTCCCCCTCGTAGTCGTTTGAACGTTCGGGATACTTTAGCACAGTGGAGCGGTAGGCGCGACCGTATCACGGTAAAACTCGACTACGCCGCTATGATTTACAGGATGGTTACATGGGGGAGGGGCGCTTTACTCCTCAGGCAAATCCAAATCAGCGAGCGAAGACATAAGGTTCTCTAGGCGCTTGATCTCTTCGTCGCAAATTAGCCACCTCCTGGTCACTACGACGCCAGCGTGGCGATGACGGCTTCGTCGCCGGCGTATATGAGGGTGTTGCCGTCGGGGATGATCGTTTGGCCTTCGCGCTTGAGCATCACCACAATAAACGGATGCTTGCCTTGCGGCACATCGCGCAGGCGCTGGCCGGCCAGGCGACCGTAGGGCGTCACGGTGACCTCGCGCAGCGTAACCTCGGCACGCTCTTCGAACGTTGGGGCGGCCATCACCAGCAGATCGCCTTCCTGGATCACGGTATCGCCGTTGGGCAGTACCGGGTGCGCCCCGTCACGCAGCACCAAGACCACCAGCATGTCCGTTGCGCTGCCAATGTCGGCGAGCGAGCGTCCGGCAAACGGATGTCCAGCGCCCACCTTGAGCTTTACAAACGACATGCCGTCCTCGTCGCGGTAGTCGTTAAAGGTGCGGCGCACGTCGCCGGTCGTATCGATCATATCGAGCTTCTTCGCCACTACTGGCAGCAGCGAGCCCTGCACCACAATGCTCGACACGGCAATCACAAATACCAGGTCAAACAGGTCGTGTCCGCCGGGAACGCCGGCCACCACGGCAAGGAGACTAAAGACGACCGAGGCTGCTCCGCGCAGGCCCGCCCAGCTTACGAGCGCGACCTGGCGGGGGTTCGTCTTAAAGGGCGCCAGGAGCACGCCGACGGCGATGGGACGGCTCACGAAGAGCATAAACGCCATGAGCGCCAGGCCCGGCAGCAGCATTTGCGGCAGGCGGGCGGGCGTCACGAGCAGGCCGAGCAAGAAGAAGATTGTCATCTCGGCCATCTCGGTGAGGGTGTCAAAGAAGTGCGCCATCTCGACCTTGCCGGTGATGTCGCTGGCGCCCAGTACAATGCCTGCCAGGTACACGGCCAAAAAGCCGTTGCCGCCCAGGTGGCTCGGCAGCGCGTAGGCGACGATGGCCACGGCGAACAAGAAGATGGTCTGCGCGTCCTTGGCCGTTGCGTGCGCGCGTTCAATCAGGCGGCCCGCCGCCCAGCCGATGGCAAGGCCCAGGCCCACGCCCAGGATAATCTGCTTGGCCAGCAGTGCGGGAATGTTGATGTCGCCGCCGGCCGCGAGTGTAGCGAGCACAGCGGTGAGCATGTAGGCGACGGGGTCGTTGGAGCCCGATTCGACCTCGAGCAGCGAGTCGGTGCCACCTCTCAGCGACAGGCTGTGCTCACGCAGTACGCTAAAGACGCTCGCCGCGTCGGTGGATGCCACGACCGATCCCAGCAGCAGGCCGCCGATCCAGTCGAAGCCCAGCACGAAGTGGGCGAACACGCCGGTGATGCCTGCGGTGATGACGACGCCGAGCGTGCTCAGCAGCACCGCGGGCACGGCGACGGGCTTGGCGCGGTCGATGTTGGTGTTAAAGCCGCCGTAGAACATGATGAACAGCAGCGCCGTGCTGCAGACGGTTTCGGTGAGCGCGTAGTCGCTAAAGTCGATATGCGCCGGGCCGTTGACGCCCAACAGCATGCCGAGCGCGATAAAGATGAGCAGGGTGGGGAAGGGGAGTTTTTTGCCGACGGGTTTGATGGTCAGGCACAAAATGATGACGAGGCCGATAAAGAGAAGGATCTGGTTCATAGATGGTGTCCGCTCCTGGGTGGTTGGCGTGGCACGGTCAGTTGCCTGCGGTTATTTGTACCCAAAGATGGTGGGTTTATGGGGTTGGATTGCGGGCGTGCGCGATATCGTCATAGACGGCTGCCGTCTTTGCCTCTGCTCGGAAACCCTTTCCAGCTTTATTGCAACGGAGTACAATGGGTAACGTTTAAGTTCAACTTGAAGTTTTAGTTGCGGCACCGGGCTTCGGCCGCAATGCAAGGAGAGGCGTACCATGGCGATCTATGTGACATCTGACGCTCACGGGCACGTGCGTGCGCTTGACGAGGCCCTGTCTAAGATCTCGTTGACGTCCGACGACACACTGTACGTGCTGGGCGACATGATCGATCGCGGGCCCGATCCGGTCGGTGTTATTAAGCTCGTGCGCTCGCTGCCCAACGCCCGCGTGCTCAAGGGCAATCACGAGCAGATCATGCTCGATGCCATCATTGGCCAGGATCCGCTCGATGCCGAGACCTGGGATATCAACGGTGGCTGGACGACGCGCGAGCAGCTCAACGACATGGAATTTGAGGCATACGAGGAGCTCGTGCGATGGATGGCCGCGCTGCCGCTCTACGCGGTGGTCGAGACTGCCGAGCGGCCGTACCTGCTGGTGCACGCCGGCATTCAGACCGAGGCGGCGCGTGCGTTTTTGCTTGAGCATGGTGTCGATTGCGGCGACGGCAGGGGAGCGGTCGATGCCGATCGCGAGCTGCTGCAGCAAATGCTCGCCGTACAGTCGTCCGATGACTTGCTCTGGATTCGCCATGGCTATTGGGATGCCCCGACGGGGCTGCTTTCTGCCGAGGGCAAGGGTTCGGTCGTGGTGAGTGGCCACACGCCAACGGTGTCGCTCGGGCGTTATTGCGAGGTCGGTGGTCTTGCGGGGCTCGATGAGGAATCGGGACGAGGGCAGATCGTGCGCTTGGGCGGCGAGGACACTGCCGGCGTGCCCGATCGCATCGATATCGATTGCGCCGCCGCCACCGGCTCCGAGTTCGGTCGCGTGGGCATCCTGCGGCTCGATGATGGGGCGGAGTTCTACGCGAATATCAACCCGGGCGAATAATCGGTGCAAGGGGTAGCTAATTTTGGACGGGGCCTTTTTTGACTACTTTTGCCCTTCTGCCCGCAAATTGATTTTTCAGGGACGGGGATTAAATAATCATTTGGCTGCCCGCTGGCTAAGTGAGTAGACTTTTTTGGAAATGCCGAGCACCCAACATATTTGCCTCAATAAAACCGACGCTCCTATAAGTTGTCAAGAGGCAGTTTGCGGGAGCGCTC
>URWC01000097.1 GCA_900551555.1 uncultured Collinsella sp.
TAAGGTTTATCGCGAGTTCCGCACGCAAAGAAGGCCACTTAATGTGGCCTTCTTCTTGCGCAGGACTGTAGAGCAGGAAACCTTATATCCGGCCCCTCCGTCCGGGGACCGCGCCGTACCAGCTACAGCGTCATGTTCGGATCGGCGTCGACGTCGAACGGCGAGATTTCACCTCGGTCGAATTTACGGCGAGCGACCTCCGCGATCATGGCTGCGTTATCGGTACAGGCAGACAAGGGCGGCACCGTTACGCGAATCCCCTGACGCCCAAGCTTCTTGATCATCATCTCGCGCAGATGCGGGTTGGCCGAGACGCCGCCACCGATGCAGTATTCCTTGCATCCGGTAGCGTGCAGTGCGTTTTTGGCCTTCTTGTACTGCACGTCAAAGACAGCTGCCTCAAACGAAGCCGCCAGATCGGGAAGGTGAATCGTGCGCCCGGCCTTGGTCTCTTGCTCGATGTAGAGCGTCACCGCCGTCTTGAGGCCCGAAAGCGAGAAGCGGTAGTCCCCCCTGCTGTTAAGCGCACGGGGGAAATCGATCGCCTTGGGGTTGCCCGTCTCGGCCAGCTTGGAGATGATGGGGCCACCGGGATAGCCCAAACCCAACGCCTTGGCTACCTTGTCGAAGGCCTCGCCCACGGCGTCGTCGAGCGTCTCACCGAGCACCTCGTAGTCGCCCCACGCCTTCACGTGCACGAGCATGGTGTGCCCACCCGAGACAAGCGTGAAGATAAACGGCGGTTTGAGGTCGGGTTGCGCCAGCAGGTTGGCAAACAGGTGCCCCTCCAGATGGTTGACGCATACGAGCGGCTTACCGGCAGCGTAGGCAAAGCCTTTGGCAAAGGCAACGCCCACCACGAGGGCGCCCACCAGGCCCGGACCCTGTGTCACGCCCACGGCGGCAAGCTCGCTGGGAGCAATGGCTCCACCCTCAAGGCCAAGTGATGCCGCGGCATCCTCGAGCGCCGCATCTACGACACTCACAATCACCTCAACGTGCTTGCGCGAGGCGATCTCGGGCACCACGCCGCCAAAGCGGGCGTGAAAATCAATCTGTGTCGACACCTGGTTGGCCAGCATATTGCCATCCGCATCGATAATCGCCACGGCCGTCTCGTCGCAGGAACTCTCGATAGCGAGCACTAGGCGACGGCGCTCAATTTCAGCGCGCTCCTCAACGGTTCGCTCGGGCGCAGGCAGCGGCCATACACGCTGCTCAGCCGCCGTCGGCTCGGGCGAAGCATTGTCGACCGGAAGCACGAGGGGCAGCGGAGCCGTCATGACGATGGCATCCTTGTCGGCACCATAGTAGCCGCGGCGACGGCCAGCCTCGGTAAAGCCCAGAGCGTTATAAAGCGCGATCGCTCCCTCGTTGCCGTCCTCGACCTCGAGCGAAGCCGTGGTGCAGCCGAGCATCTGGGCATCATAGCTCACATGCGACAGCAGCTTGCGGGCGATACCCTCACGGCGATGAGTCGGATCGACGGCAACGTCCATAATCTGCACGTCCCCGTCGACGACCATGCCGCCGGCAAGACCCAGCAACTGACCGTCGTCGTGCGCCACCCACCAGCTACGCGGAGCGGCAACGTCCTCGCCCAGCTCGGACAAGAACATGCCCGGCGTCCACGCCTCGTGTCCGGCGCCTTCAAAGCAGGCGGTCTCCAGTGCGCTCGCGCCCTCGGCATCCGCCGCGCCCATGGGGCGGAATTGCAGATGACGACCGGCGAGCTCATCGGCAACGCCCGTAATTTCGCTCTGCGCACTCTCGGCAAGACCAAGACGCTTGCGCTCGTTTTCCTCGGCATCCGAAAGGCGCGTGTAAATCGGCAGGACGCGAGCCGGATCGCCGTCACCCGCAGCGTGCGCGAGCAGCAAGCCCTCGCCCGAAGGCCACCACAGGTCGCGCTCCACGCAGCGGACGGTCTCGTCCTCACCCAGCAGCTTGCCATAGCGCACGAGACCGTCACCGGTCAGCTGAACCTGGTCCCAGTCCGCTGCTTGGCGCCACTCATCGAGCGCCACGGCGGCCTTGACCACGTGTTCGCGCTCAAATTGACGCTCGGGGCCCTCATCGACCAGCATATACAGCGCCGGATATACCTCACCGCGCATAGCATCGGCCAAGATACCAAGCTTGCCGCGCACGCCAGCCTTCCACGCCGTCCAAGCGCAAGCGTCGAGCGTCGACACGCCCAGCAGCGGAACATTGGCACCACGCGCGAGGCCCTTGGCAGTGGAGATGCCGATACGCACACCCGTAAACGACCCCGGGCCGCGACCGACCACGTAGCAACCAACATCGCTGCGATCCAGACCGGCCTGAGCCAGCACGCCATCAACGGTATTCACGAGCTCAACGTTGGCGTGACGGCGACACATGTGGTCGCCACTCACGAGCTTCGCCTCGCCCGTCTGCCCATCAATCCAGCTTGCCGCGCAGGCAAGCATGTCGGTCGAGGTATCGAGCGCCACCACCAGCGCGTTGTCGTTATGCAAGCTCATCTTGTACAGCCTTATCAATCAAATGGGAAAGCTCCATTGCGCGGTCACCGTGCGCCTCGAGCGTTATCGTTCGCACATCGCTGTCGCCCTCATCACGCTTGAGCGTCACCGAAAGATACTCATCCGTCAGCTCGTCCTGGAATTGTTCGCCCCATTCCAGCAGGCAAGCACCCTCATAGCCCAGCACATCGAAAATGCCCGTATCCTCGAGCTCGTAGGCATGCTCCAGGCGGTATAGATCAAAGTGAAACAGCGGAATACGACCTTGATCGTGAACGGCCATGAGCGCAAACGTAGGGCTCGTAACCATATGCCCATCGCCCAGCCCGCGCGAGACGCCCTTGGTAAAGTGAGTTTTGCCCACTCCCAGGCCACCGGTCAGGATGAGCACATCGCCGTCCTCAAGGCACGGTGCAATTAGCTCGCCAAAGTACTCCGTATCGGCAGCGCAAGTCGTTTTGTAAGTACCTACCCCCAGGCGCTCCAGGGACATATATGCTCCTTATTATTCCGAGGCGTCCTCTGGTGCGGGATGTCGCTCCAGATAGTCGCCCAGCATCTTAAAGTCTTCCTCCAGCAGCTCCTGCCACGCCGGATTGCGCAGCGCTGCTGCCGGATGGAACGTGGGCATTACTACAAAATGCCCCATCTGGTGGAACCTGCCGCGCAGCTTAGTAATGCCAATCTCGGTCTTAAGCACAAAGTGCGTCGCGGGGTTGCCGAGCGTCACGATAATATCGGGCCAGATGCTTCGAATCTGCTCACGCAAAAACGGCGAGCAAGCCAGCACTTCCTCGGGACGCGGATTGCGGTTTCCCGGCGGGCGGCACTTAAGCACGTTGGCAATGTAGACGTCTTCGCGTTTAAGACCCGCCAGGGACAAAATGCCGTTGAGGTCCTCGCCTGCCGCCCCCACAAAGGGCTCGCCCTGCAAATCCTCATTGCGGCCCGGCGCCTCACCAATAAACATCACGCGGGCGTGGGGGTTTCCCACGCCAAACACGATATTGTGACGCGACTGGTAGAGCTGGCAGAGGTGACAATCGCCCAGAACGGCCTCGATTTCCTCGAGTGCGACCTCACGTGGCACCTGATGGGTATGGCCGGGGATGTGCATGACGCCCATAGCGGCTCCTACACGTAGACCTTGTCGAGACGCATGCCAAAGCCGCAGGCGACCTCGTAGTTAATCGTTCCGCGCAGTCGGGCCATCTCGTCCATAGTGATCTCGGCATCGCCATCGCGGCCGACAATAATCATCTCGTCACCATACTCGGCCTCGGGAATCTCGTGTGCCGGGTTGGACTGAATGGCGACCATAAACTGGTCCATGCAGATATTGCCAACCTGATGCACGCGCTCGCCGCGATACAGCACATCCATACGATTGGAAAGCGTACGCGATAGGCCGTCGGCATAACCGATCGGCAGCGTGCAGATCTGAACGCGCGTGCGCGGTACGCGGTAGGTAAAACCGTAGCCCACGCCCTCACCCATCGCAGGGTGTGCCACGCGCGTCACGCGCGCATGGACGCTCATAACGGGATCAAGCTGCATCACGCGGCCACTCAGCTCGCACGGCTGCATGCCATACAAGCCAACGCCGGCGCGAATCATATCAAAATGCATCGAGGGGTCGAGCATCGAGGACGGCGTGTTGGCGCAGTGCACGATACCGCACTCAAAGCCCGCATCCTTAATGGCCTGAACGGCCTCGGTAAAGCGCTGACACTGCAGTTTGTAGTCCCAGCCCGAAGGTTCATCGGCCGTGGCGAAGTGCGTAAATACGCCGTCGCACTGAATACCGCGATGGAAATTAATACCGCGCACAAAGTCGAGCACCTGCGTGTAGTGTACGCCGATACGATTCATACCTGTCTCGATGGCGAGATGATACTTGCCCACCTTGCCCGCCGCGACGGCACATTCGCCATACGCAAGAGCAAAGTCAGACGTATAGACCGAAGGCATGATATCAAACTCGAGCAACGTCGGAATGGCCTCGATAGGCGGCTCGCTTAGGATGAGGATGGGCTTCGTAATCCCGCCCTGTCGGAGCTCAACGCCCTCGTTAACCGTCGCCACGGCAAACATGTCGGCACCGGCCGAATACATGATCTTGGCGCACTCAACAGCTCCATGACCATAAGCATCGGCCTTGACCACGCAGCACAGGCGCTGACGTGGATTCAGCAAGTTCTTATAGGCCCTCGTGTTGCGACGGAGCGCCCCACGGTCGATCTCGACCCAGGACCAGCGCGTCAAATCGGCTTTATTCATGATTAGTCATCCGACCCTTCGTCCATGATTCCCAGATCTTCGAGCGCATCCTTTGCCGCCAGTTCCATGGCAGGACCGATCAAGTCAATAAGATCGGTCGCGATAACGCTCTTCTCACCATACTCCGTCGCCGCGGCAAAACCGGCGTAGCTGTGAAGTGCGACGGCGTACGAATACAGCAACTCCCAACGATTCATCTCGTCGCGCATGGTGGCAAGCGTGCCAGCCAAAATACCCGCGAGAACATCACCCGAACCGGCAGTTGCCAGAGAAGCCGGACCCGAGAGCGGCAGCAGCACACGCTCAACGCCACAGATAGCCGTCGTCGGCCCCTTGGCAATGACCACCAGATTGTCAGAGCCTGCAGCCCAGACAACCTTCTGCGCGGCTGCAATCGCAGTACCAAGGTCGTTCACCTCGTCACCGGCAACCAGACGCGAAAGTTCACGATAGTGCGGCGTCATAACCAACGGCTGCTCGCGACGATACATCTCGGGATTACTATCAATACCGTCAATGGCAATCTTAGCAAGGCAGTTGAGTGCATCGGCGTCCAAGATAAGCGGCACATCAAGCTCGAGCAAGCCCGAAACCACCTGCATAGCGCCGGCAGATGTCGTCATACCGGGACCGCACAGTACACAGCTGTACTTCTTTGCAATCTCGCACACCGTCATGCGCGCAGCGGCGCCAAAGGAGCCGCGGGAATCAGACGGAATAGCAAAGACGGGAATCGAAGGAAGTGCCATGCGAATAAGATTGGCGCAGGCGTCAGGAGCCGCGACTGCCACGTAACCAGCACCCGCGCGAGCTGCAGACTTGGCCGCCATAATGGCAGCACCAGGATATTGCGCAGATCCGGCGACAATAAGCACAGAGCCACGGGAATACTTATCGATATTCGTAGGTAGTGGGGCAAAGTAATCAACTAAGTCACCGGGCTCGACAATCTCGGCGGCGTGGTCGACATCATCGATGACCTCGTCAAGACGGTCGTAAAGATTGCCGCAGATCAAATCGCCAGCATACTCAGGACCATCAGCGCTATACAGACCAATCTTGGGCGCAATCATCGTCACCGTATGCTCGGCACGAATGCAGTCGTCATCAACAACGCCCGTCTCGGCATTCAGGCCCGAGGGAACATCAATGGATACGACACAATCGGCGCATTCATTGACCGTAGGAATCCAGATGGAGAACGGCGCACGCAGATTTCCGTGGAAACCGGTACCAAAAATGGCATCGACAACAACATCGGCCTTATCGATCAAAACCTCGAGTTCGTCACGCGAGGGGCCGACGCAAACGTGCACATCGCGGCCGGCAGTACGACGAGCAACATGACGTGCCAGAGCAGCAGGAATCTCATCCGGCTCAACCGGAGAAACGATATCCACGTCCACACCCTTATGGCTCAGGATATCGGCGGCAACCCAACCGGCGCCGCCATTATTACCAAAACCGACCAGAACGAGAACCCGATCGGGATTGAGCTTCAAGACCTCGTTGGCGGCAAACTCACCCGCTAGCTCCATAAGCTCGGCCTTCGAAGTCCCTTCGCGTTCGATGATATCCTCGAGACGAACGACTTCTTCGGTACTCAAAACCGGTTTCATCTATGCTCCTAGCGTATCTTGCGAAGCATCGCCCAGGTGCTCCGTCAATGCTGAATTCTGCAGCTGCTCAAGCTCATCTAAAACAGAGCGAGCCTCTTTAAATGTCTGCGCTACGCGTTTCTTGGTGCTCACCTTTTCCTCTTTTGGCTTAGGCCGAGCATCTTCGGTAATCGCGATGGCATTCGCAACGGCCAAGTCTCCTGTAAGCGTAATGGAAAGAGCGACCTCAACAACACCCAGTTCTTGAGCGATCTCGAGAGCACGGCCCGAAAGCAGCGCCTTCGGTTTGCCGAGTTTATCACGCGTAACCGAAACATCCTTGCGACCCACGCCTTGACTAAAACCCGTGCCGAGAGCTTTAAGTACCGCCTCGCGCGAAGCAAAGCGGCTCGCATAGTGAGCAGCGGGACGCGATGATGCATCGCAATACGCACGCTCTTCTTCGGTAAACACACGCCGAGCAAACGACGGCGTCTTTTCAAGAATTGATTTCATGCGGGAAATCTCGACGATATCAACGCCGATACCAGCTTCAGCCATGTTCACCTCCATATCGCACAGACTAAGTTATTGTAGCCCGTTCGCAGAAGATGCGACAAACGAGGGTTATAAAACACAGCTACTATGTGAGACAAAAGCCCGTAAACGCAAAAAAGGGGGAGGCCGCGAGGCC
>URWC01000098.1 GCA_900551555.1 uncultured Collinsella sp.
CTCCGTCCCCTTCGGATCACGTGATCTGTTGGGGACGGAGGAAAGCGGATCATATCGTAGGCCCGTGGCCGCCTTGGAAACCGAATGATGGTACGAGCATCCATTCGGCTTCCAGGGCAGCCACGGACAGAACGGGGCGAACAGCAAAGAGCGACGGACGTCTACTCTCCCGCCACGCTCGCACGCAGCTTGGCAGCGATGGGCTCGGACGCCAACAGGAACACGAGCATAATCGCGGAGCACACCAGGCACACGATCCAAGTGCTCGCAAAGGAGCCCGTGGCATCGAACAGCACACCCGAGACGATGGCGCCCACGGTGCCGCCGACCATCTCGAGCGAGGTAATGGTGCCCGTGACCTTGCCGAGGTCGGCCATGCCAAACTGCTTGGACGCGGCAATAGTAGGCGTGATGGTGCCCATGCACGTTCCGACGCCAAAGCTCACGGCAGCCACGATGGGACCAAGGAGCCCACAACGCTCACCACAGTGGAGATGGCGTTGGAGATGTTGTACTGCGCAAGCGTAATCCCGAGGTCGCTTACGATGAGCGGCTGAAACAGGCTCATGCAGTTGACGAAAATCGTGTAGCACGTGGCCATGATCACGAAGCCGGAGGTCACCACGAGCCAGCCGGGGAAGAACTTACGTTGCTGGGACATACTGCTCCTTATTTAACAAACGAATAGCCGGCGCCGGGCGCCGGTAGTGCCCAAGATTGCCTTGAAAGACAAGGGCATAGGCCTTGCGGCCATGCCCGCAGGCTTGAAAGGCAAGGTTGGGTGCTACCGGTGGTCGGCGATATAGCCCAAAGCGACGGCGGTATAGGCCGCGGCGCCGAGAGGAAGCTCGGCATCGCTAAAGCGTGCCTTGGGATGGTGCTGGGCAAAGTGTTCGTCCGTGTCGGTTACGGCCGCGCCCACGGTAAAGTACGCACTCGGAATCTCGCTCGAGATAAGCGCAAAGTCCTCGCTCGCCATGGCATGGAAAAGCGGCAAGAAAGCCGCCTTGGGCAGCACTGCGCCCACGTAGCCAAGCGACGCCTGAGTCATATCGCTGTCGAGTACAAGCGGCGGAACATCCGAAAGCGTCTCGATGGTCGCCGGCGTACGATATGTTGTGGCAACACCGTTAACGACCTCCGCGATGCGGGTCTTGAGGTGCTCCATGAGCTCAACATCAAAGCCGCGCAGCGTTCCCTCGAGCACGCAGGTGTCGGGGATGACGTTGGCCGCCAGGCCGCCAGCGAACTTACCAACGGTAAGTGCGACTTCCTTGGCCGCCGGCACCTCGCGGGAGATAAGCTCCTGGAGCGCCAGGTGCACATGCACGCCCGCCGTGATGGGGTCGATGCAAATCTCGGGGCTGGAACCGTGGCCACCCTTGCCCTGGAGCGTGATGCGGAAACCGTACACGCCCGAAAGCGCCGGGCTCCCATAGAGCACCAGGCCAAGCGGCGACTGGCTGTTGACATGCATGGCAAAGGCCGCCTGAGGGCGCGGGTTCTGCAGCAGGCCGTCGGCGATGGCTGCGCGTGCCCCCTCAAAGGTCTCCTCGCCCGGCTGGAACAGCAATTTCACCGTGGCGTTGGCCTCCACAAGCTCGGCCTCGCGGGCCTTGAGCAGGCGCGCCGCACCAAGCAGCGCCGTCGCGTGCATATCGTGACCGCAAGCATGCATGCAGCCATTGGTGGATGCAAAGGGCTCGCCGGATTCCTCGACAACGGGTAGGGCATCCATATCGCCTCGGAGCATGACGACCGTTCCGGCCTGCTCGTCCTTGCACGTGCCATTGCCCTGAGCGGCCGCACCGGCACCGATCAGGCCAACAACACAGGAGCCGTCGACGAGCGTGGTATGGGGGATGTCCATCTCGTCCAGACGTGCCTGGATATAGGCAGACGTCTGCGGAAGATTGTTACCGAGCTCGGGCATCTGGTGTAGATCGTGTCGCCACGCAGCGAGCTCATCGGCAAATGCCTGGGCTTCTTTGACCAGGCCATCGCCGATAGCGGTCTGCGCCGCCGTGGTAGCCTGAGGCGCTGGTTGCGGTTGAAAATCGGACAGAGCTGGTGCCATAGATGCCCTCCAGTAACGTTTTTGCAGCACGCACTTTGATAGCGTAAAGTGCAAGGCACAACTGTAAAGGCATGACATAAAAAATGCCGCCCTGGGAGGGCGGCGCAACAAGTTGTTTACAATTGCGGGCGAGATTTTCGGCGCAAGAAATCGAAATGCGTCTCGCTCAAGATAATCGACAGGAAGATGAGCGCAAAGCCGGCAAGCAGACGCGAGGTGAGCGCCTCCCCCATCAGCAGCACCGAGAACAGCACACCCGAAGGCGACTCCATCGATAGGAGTAATGAGCCCGTCGAGGCCGGGACGTGCGCCAAGCCGACGTTTTGGATGAGCAGCGCCACGCACGTGCAGCCCACCGAGAGGAAGGCCATCACGCCGATAAAGCTCGGGGTCCACACGGACAGAGGCGCTTGGGTCTCGAATAGCAGCGACGAGATAAGGCTCAAGACGCCATTGCCCACAAACATCCAAAACGTGATGACGTTGATGTCCATTTTGCGACCGTACTTGGCGGTCACCGCCATCTGGATGGCGAAAAAGACCGCACCCGCCAGCGTAATGACGTCACCGATGTTGAACTCGACACTATCGAGCGCCACCAGGCCAATGCCCGCCAGACAGAGCAATGCGGCGCCCAAGTTGTAGCGAGTGAGCTTTTCGCCGCTTAGGAAATAGCTCGCGAACGGGACCAGAATGCAATAGGTGCCCGTCAAAAAAGCGTTCTTACCCGCCGTGGTCTGAGCCAGACCGACCGTCTGCAAGGCATAGGCTGCCCACATGAGCGCGCCCATGCTCAGACCAACAATCAGATTGCGAGCGTTAAGGTGGGCGGCGATGCGCTTGCGAAAGATAACAAACATGACCAGCGCTGCGGGAAGAAAGCGAACATAGAGCAGTTCGAACACCGGGATGGTGTCGAGCGCGTCCTTCATAGTGGTAAAGGAGTAGCCCCAGATAATCGCCACCGAAAGCAGTAGAACTTTCCAGAACAGCGGCGAGCGTGCGCCGGCACCCCGGGGAATACCGCCCGCGCCCAAATCCTCACGGGCCACAGGGCTATCGGGCATGTTTTCGATTTCGTTGGCAGCGTATTGGGCCATGGAACATCCTCACACTCAATCTGGGCGTGGTGTCCGCACGCGTATGGCTGCGTGCCGCCTCATGGTCAAATAAAAACGGGGCGCACCGGACCCCCGGCACGCCCCGCTACTGTAGCAACAACCGGCGTTGCATCGCAATCCAGCCCACTAAAGCGTTTTGTTCCGCCGTTCTACCGAACGGCGGACCGGTCGACGCTGCGGCCGCATCTGGCACATCATCTTGCCGTTCTGCTTCGGACGCGCGGGCATAAGCCCAGCGCGCCCTCGCATCACGGCAACCTGATGCACCAGCTGCACCCTCGCTGACTTTTCCAAAACATTCAGTCAGCCTCTCTAGGAGGTTTTAAACATGCCTAAACGTACTGACATCAAGCGTATCCTCGTTATTGGTTCGGGCCCCATCGTCATTGGCCAGGCCTGCGAGTTCGACTACTCTGGCGCCCAGGCCTGCAAGGTGCTCAAGGAGGATGGCTTTGAGGTCATCTTGGTCAACTCCAACCCGGCGACCATCATGACCGACCCGGGCTTGGCCGATCGCACCTATGTCGAGCCCATCACCGCCGAGTTTATCGAGCGCGTGATCAAGAAAGAGCGCCCGGACGCGCTGCTGCCCACGCTGGGCGGCCAGACCGGTCTGAATGCCGCCGTCGAGCTGGCGAAAGACGGTACGCTCGACAAGTACGGCGTCGAGATGATCGGCTGCGACCTGGCCGCTATCGAGCGCGGCGAGGACCGCAAACTCTTTAACGAGGCCATGGCCGAGATTGGCCTGGAGGTCGCGCGCTCGGGCTATGCCTACAGCGTGGCCGACGCCGAGGCCATCGCCGAGCGCGTGGGCTATCCCTGCGTACTGCGCCCGAGCTTTACCCTCGGCGGCGCCGGCGGCGGCATCGCACATACTCATGAGGAGCTCGTCTCCATCGTGAGCCAGGGCCTCGAGCTCTCGCCCGCCCACGAGGTGCTGGTCGAGGAGTCCATCGAGGGCTGGAAAGAGTATGAGATGGAGGTCATGCGTGATCACGCCGGCAACGGCATCATCGTGTGCTCCATCGAGAATCTCGACCCTATGGGCGTGCATACCGGCGACTCCATCACTGTGGCGCCGGCGCAGACGCTCTCCGACCTTGAGTATCAGCGCATGCGTGTTGCGTCGCTTGCCATTCTGGAGAAGATCGGCGTCGAGACCGGCGGCTCCAACGTGCAGTTTGCCGTGAGCCCCCAGACCGGCCGCCTGATCGTCATCGAGATGAACCCGCGCGTGAGTCGTTCGTCCGCGCTGGCCTCCAAGGCTACGGGTTTCCCCATCGCTAAGGCCGCCGCGCGCCTTGCCGTGGGCTACACACTCGACGAGATCGTCAACGACATCACCAAGGCCACGCCCGCCTGCTTTGAGCCCACGATCGACTACTGCGTCGTTAAGGTGCCGCGCTTTGCCTTCGAGAAGTTCAAGGGTACCGACCCCACGCTCACCACGCGCATGAAGGCAGTGGGCGAGATTATGGCGATTGGCCGCACCTTTGAGGAGGCCTTCGGCAAAGCCATGCGCTCGCTGGAGGACGGTCACCAGGGTATCTGCGCCGGTGGCAAGGAGGGTGCCGATAAGCTGAGCGACGACGAGCTCGCTCAAGCCGTGGCCACGCCGACCGAGCACCGCATCTTCTTTGTGGTCGAGGCCCTGCGCCGTGGCTGGGACATCGCTCGCATCCATGCCACCTGCGGCATCGACCCGTGGTACCTCAACCGCATCAACGACATGGTGCAGGTCCAGGAGAGCATCCGCGGCCTGCGTGTGGAGGATATCGACGCCGACGCGATGCGCCTGCTCAAGCAGTACGGCACGAGCGACGCCGAGATCGCCGCGCTGACCGGCTCGGACGAGCGCTTTGTGCGCGCCTACCGTAAGGGTCTGGGCGTGGTTCCCAGCATGAAGACGGTTGATACCTGCGCTGCGGAGTTCTCGAGCGCCACGGAGTACCACTACAAGACGTACGAGAACATCTACCGCACGAGCCCGGATGCCAAGAAGTGCGTGGCTCCCGACGAGACCACGCCGGCGGACAAGCCCAAGGCGATGATCCTGGGCGCCGGCCCCAACCGCATTGGCCAGGGTATCGAGTTCGATTACTGCTGCGTGCACGCGAGCTACGCGCTGGCAGCCCGCGGCTTCGAGACCATCATGGTCAACTGCAATCCCGAGACCGTCTCGACCGACTACGACACGTCCGACCGCCTGTACTTTGAGCCGCTCACCTACGAGGACGTCATGGACGTTATCGATGTTGAGCGCCCCGATGGCGTCGTGGTGACGCTTGGCGGCCAGACCCCGCTTAAGCTGGCGCGCATGCTCGAGGAGAGCGGCGTGAACATCATGGGCACCAAACCCGATGCCATCGATTTTGCCGAGGACCGCGAGCGCTTCGCCGCTCTGCTCGACAAGCTGGGCATCATGTACCCGCCGGCGGGCCAGGCCACCTCGTTTGAGGAGGCCGAGGCCGTAGCCGCGCACATCGGCTACCCGCTGCTGGTGCGTCCGAGCTACGTGCTGGGCGGCCGCGGCATGATGATTGCCTACGATGCCGAGCATCTGCGCGATTACATGGCCGAGGCTGCGCGCATTAGCCCCGACTACCCGGTGTACCTCGATCGCTTCTTGGAGGGTGCGATCGAGTCCGATGTCGACGCCCTGTGCGATGGCGAAGAGGTCTACATCGGCGGCATTCTGGAGCATATCGAGGAGGCCGGTATTCACTCCGGCGACTCTGCGACCTGCATTCCGCCGTTCAGCTTTAGCGAGAGCCTGCAGGCGAAGCTCCGCGAGACCACACGCCGCATCGCGATGGCGCTGGGCGTGCGCGGCCTGGTCAACGTGCAGTACGCCATTAAGGGCGAGACCGTCTACGTGATCGAGGCCAACCCGCGCGCGAGCCGTACCGTGCCGTTCATCTCCAAGGCTACCGGCGTGCCGCTGGCCAAGTGTGCTGCACGTATCATGGCAGGCGATTCTATCGCGAGCCTGGGCCTGCCGAGCGACGAGCGTCAGCTCGATTGGTTCTGCATGAAGGAAGCCGTTATGCCCTGGGGTCGCTTCCCGGGTGCCGACGTTATCCTGGGGCCCGAGATGAAGTCGACGGGTGAGGTCATGGGTATCGCCAAGAGCTATCCCGAGGCATACGCCAAGACGCAGCTGGCGATCGATTACAAGCTGCCCGATCCCAGCAGCGGCAAGGTGTTCATCAGCGTGTGCGACCGCGACAAGCGTCATATCCTTTCGGTCGCGCGTATCCTGCGCTACCTGGGCTTTGATATCTGCTCCACCGAGGGCACGGCGCGCGTGCTGCGCGGCGGCAACGTGACCTGCGAGGTCGTGGAGAAGATTAGTGGCCCGCACGATGGCGAGCGTCCCAACATCGGCGACCTGATCGCCGATGGCAAGATCGCGGTGATCGTCAACACGCCGTACGGCCCAGGTTCGCGCGGCGACGGCTACCTGCTGCGTACCGAGGCCGTGCGCCGTGGCGTGACCTGCGTGACCGCGATGTCCGCGGCCAACACGTACGTGAGCGCCATCGAGGCGGTGCGCGAGGACCAGCAGGGTCACGGCAGCGCCAACGACATGGGCATGGACGTCATCGCCCTGCAGAACCTGCCGCAGTACACGGTGTAAGACTCATCCCGTCGCCCGGGGCGGGATCGGACACTTTCTCTTGGAAACTGGGCTTCGCGAAGTTTTCCGAGAGAAAGGTCCGCCTCCCGCCCCGGACTGTGGTGACTTGGTTGCATCGTGTGCTGCAGAAGGGGCTTTGGGCGATGACTGGGGCTGAATAAAAAGTGAGCGTGGGATACGCCGTTCGTTC
>URWC01000099.1 GCA_900551555.1 uncultured Collinsella sp.
AAGCAGCGTCTTGAACAGAGTGGCTAATAATCTTAGGATTAATAATTACGTCCTTCAAGATTGGGGCTTCGCCTTCAGGGCCTGGGACTAAAACGGCTGACATTTGTTTTGAAACATCGACTTGTGGAGCGGCTAAACCAACACCGGCGCGTAATTGATATTTCGCAGCAATTTCTGGATCTTGGCTATTTTCCAAGAATGTCATCATGTCAGCGGCAAGTTGCCGATCTTCGTCAGATAATGGGACTGAAACAGGTTGTGCAATTTCTCTAAGTGTAGGATTACCTTCGCGGATAATATCTTTCATTAATATCACAGTTAAGACCTCCGATTAATTCATCATAGGTTATTCTAGCACAGAATTAAAAAAAACGGAACAAATGGGTTGACCCACCTATTGATAACCAGTAGAATGGGTACATAGAGATATCGCTTTTCCGTTAGGTGAGGCTCCTATATGAACATACGCTGCTACTCAGAAACATCGAGAGATGCCAATTGAGTCAACAAAAACTGCCAATGAAGGCTTTTTCTAACGTAGCTGAACATGGTTTCTACGTCATATAGTGCTAAAACTGAACGATTGGGAACGCCATGATGTTATGGATGACGCTCAATTGTTGTGCGTCTTTTTTTGTACAACTAAGTGCGATCTCTAAAATTAATTAGAAAGTCTGGTGAGTAAAATGTTGCAAACAGCTGAAGGTCCGTTAAGTAGTAGCGATAGTGATCATCCGAGGTGGTCTGTCTTTTTACTGCCAGCATTAGGCTAGCAGTGTTACGACGACTTCCTCAAAAGGGAAGGAGTGTCGAACGCGATGCACAAGAATTTAAAGCATAACCCTGTGTCCGGCCTGCGATAACTAAGGGGTCGCTGCGTTTTACTTGGGTGCAGCAGCGCCGTGCTTGGGGGCTGAATTGCACTTTGCTGGTCTGGGCCCGTTTCCCGGAGAAAGCCCTTACTTGGTGCGGGCCTAATTTGTTTGTTGCCGACAAAAAACAGGGGCGTCCTCTTTGAGGACGCCCCTGTTCTGGCTTGCATGTGGTTGTTGAGGCGATACTTTGCCTCGTCTTGTCTTAGGCCAAGAACTCCTTGGTGGTTGCCACGATGTTGGCGGCGTCCAGGCCGTACTTGTGCAGGAGCTCGGCACCCGGGCCGGACTCGCCGAAGGTGTCGTTGACGCCAATCTTCTTGAGCGGCGTCGGGCACTGCTCGCACAGGACGTCGGCAACGGCGCTGCCCAGGCCACCGATCACGGAGTGCTCCTCGACGGTCACGACGTGGCCGGTCTTGGTGGCGCTCTTGACGATCAGGTCGGCATCGATGGGCTTGATGGTGTGCATGTTGATGACCTCGGCGTCGATGCCCTCGGCAGCAAGCTGCTCGGCGGCCTCGAGAGCCTCACCGACCATCAGGCCGCAGGCAATGATGGTCACATCGGCGCCCTCGCGCATGACAATGCCCTTGCCCAACTCGAACTTGTAGGTCTCGGGGTCGTTGATAACCGGCGAGGCCAAACGGGCGAAGCGCATGTACACGGGGCCATCGCACTCGTAGGCGGCGCGCGTCACGGCACGGGCCTCCACATCGTCGGCGGGAACGATAACGGTCATGCCGGGGATGACGCGCATGAGGGCGATATCCTCGCAGCACTGGTGCGTGGCACCATCCTCGCCCACCGAGATGCCGGCGTGCGTGGCACCGATCTTAACGTTAAGGTGCGGATAGCCGATGGAGTTACGAACCTGCTCAAAGGCACGACCGGCAGCGAACATGGCAAAGGTGCTCGCGAAGACAACACGACCGGTGGTCGCGATACCGGCGGCAACACCCATCAGGTTGCTCTCGGCGATGCCCACATCGAAGAAGCGGTCGGGGCAAGCGGCCTTAAACTTACCGGTCTGCGTGGCGGCGGCCAGGTCGGCGTCGAGGACCACAAAGTCATCGTGCTCGTTGGCGAGCTCGACGAGGGCCTCGCCGTAGCTTACACGCGTGGCGATTTTCTTGACGTCTGCCATCCTAGAGCTCCTCTCCGGCGGCCGTGAGCTCTGCCATGGCCTGCTCAAACTGTTCATCGTTGGGGGCCTTACCGTGCCAACCCACCTGGTTCTCCATAAAGGAGACGCCCTTGCCCTTCGTGGTCTCGGCGATAATGGCGGTCGGCTGACCCTTGGTGGCGCGGGCCTCGGCAAAGGCGGCGCGGATCTGGTCGAAGTCGTTGCCGTCGGCGAGCTCCACCACATGGAACTTGAAGGCGCGGAACTTGTCGGCGAGCGGCATGGGGTCGTTGACCTCCTCGACGGGGCCGTCGATCTGCAGGCCGTTATGGTCGACGATCACGCAGAGGTTGTCGAGCTGCTGGTTGCCGGCAAACATGGCGGCCTCCCAGACCTGGCCCTCCTCGCTCTCGCCGTCGCCCAGCAGGGCGTAGGTGCGATAGTCGTCGCCCCAGTGCTTGGCGGCAACGGCCATGCCCACGGCGGCGGAGATGCCCTGGCCAAGCGAGCCGGTGGACATGTCGACGCCCGGGGTGTCATTCATGTTGGGATGGCCCTGCAGGTGGCTGCCGATGTGGCGCAGCGTCTCGAGATCCTCCTTGGGGAAGAATCCGCGCTCGGCGAGCACGGCGTACAGACCAGGCGCGCAGTGACCCTTGGAAAGCACGAAGCGGTCGCGGTCGGCCTTCTGCGGGTCGGCCGGGTCGACGTTCATCTCCTCGAAGTAGAGGTAGGTCATGATGTCGGCAGCGCCGAGCGAACCGCCCGGATGGCCGGACTTGGCAGCGTGCACGCCGGTGACGATGCCCTTCCTTACCTCGTTGGCAACCTTTTTGAGCTCTTCGTCGCTCATTGTGCCTTCCTTTCATCCTCATTAGACAAAATGCGCACGGCACCGAAGGTAATCCCAACACAGCCGCAATGCACGTACGTCATTCATTATGCTGGAAACTGATGGCTTTACCAGAGTTTTTATCATTATTTGAACAATTTAGCAGGCAGAACCGCTGATGAAACGGTTTATCAATGTGAACGTCTTTTGGATGGAACGCGATCGACCCTACGCGCTAATGTCCTTGAATCCCTCGCCGAAGGCTTCCGTAACGTCAGCAACCGTCACAATGGCGTGAGGATCGCGCTCGCGCACGATCGTCTTGAGGGTATTGAGCTCTCGACGGCTCACGATGACCATAATCACCGGCTTCTCGGCACCCGAATACATGCCAGTCGCCTTAAACTTGGTACAACCACGACCCAGGCCATACATGATATCGGCAGCGATATCAGGGAACTTGTCCGAGATGATGAGTACCATACGGCGCTTGTTGCCACCATCGACCACGGCATCGATCACGTAGCCGCTAATGACCATCGAAAGGCCTGCATATAGTGCGTTTTCGACTGAAAAGACCGGAGCCGACAGCGCGCACACGGCAACGTCGATTGCCATGACGGTCGAACCTACCGGCAGCGAGGTGTTACGCGAGATGATTTGGCCAATCGTGTCCGAGCCGCCGGTGTTGGCGCCGGCGCGCAACACCATGCCGTAACCGATGCCCGTAATAATGCCGCCCCACATGGCAGGGAGCATCAGGTCCGCATCCGCCAGAGGTGCTACAAACGGGGCGAACAGATCGGTAAAGAAGCCCAGCAGCACAAAGCCCGTCGCGGTCTGCACCACGTAGAACATGCCGCCCTCGCGCATAACGACCAACAACAGCAAGGCGTTCATCACGATGGTCTGAATACCAACGGGAAGCGATAGGCCGCGCGATGCACCGATCGCCTGGATAATGGTGGCAAGGCCCGTAACGCCACCGGCAGCAAGGCCGTTGGGAATCAAAAACAGGTCGGTCGCAATAGCGGCCAGAGCGCACCCCAACATAATCTGGGGCAGGTCGTGAAAAAAGTTCATCGAAAGAATGCGCTTGATGTCCAGACGATATGCCATGCTACCTCCCTCAAAAAAGCGCACCCCATCGGATGCGCTTTGAACTTCTTCTTGTATTCGATTCTACCGATTCGCCGGACAAAAACCACCCCTGCGCAGGGTTTGCTCTGGATACAAAACCACCCTGCTGGGAGGGTTTTAATCCATTTCCACATAAACCCGGGCGGTTTAAGCAGACGGGGTCTCCGCATCGGCGTTGCCGGTGGCCCAGCGATGGTAACCAATAACAAACGGATCCAGGTCGCCATCGTCAAGAACTGCCTCGACATTGCTGGTCTCAACGCCCGAGCGCAGATCCTTGACCATCTGGTACGGGTAGAGCACGTAGCTGCGAATCTGGTTGCCAAAACCAATCGTGGTCTTGGGTCCGCGAATCTCATCGAGCGCCTCGGCACGCTTCTCGAGCTCAATCTCGTACAGGCGAGCCTTGAGGATCTGCATGCACGCGGCCTTGTTCTGGATCTGGCTGCGCTCGTTTTGGCAGGTGACCACAATGCCGCTGGGGAAATGCGTCACGCGCACGGCGGAGTCGGTGGTGTTAACGCCCTGGCCGCCCGGGCCGCTCGCGTGGTACACGTCCACGCGGATGTCATCGGGACTGATCTCGATGTCGATATCATCGGGTAGCACGGGAATGACCTCGACGCCGGCAAACGTGGTCTGGCGGCGCTTCTTGTCGTCGGTGGGGCTAATGCGAACCAAGCGGTGGACGCCGGCCTCGGCGCGCAGCATGCCAAATGCGTCCTTGCCCTCGACAGTAAAGGTCGCGCGGTCGATGCCGATGACCTCGGCTGCGGGACAGTCGTTGATGGTGACCTTCCAGCCGCGACGCTGGCAGTACTTCATGTACATCTTAAAGAGCATGAAGGTCCAGTCCTGGGCCTCCAGACCACCCTGTCCGGGCTTGATGGTCACAATGGCATCGCCGTGATCGAACTCACCGGTAAACCAGCTCGAAAGCTCAAGCTCATCGATGGCACGGGCCAGGCGCTCAGCCGTGGCTGTAGCCTCCTCGCGAAGGGCGACGGCGTCGGGGTCATCCCCCATCTCCTCGGCAAGCTCCAGCGCGGCGCGGGCATCGGAAAGCTCGCCGCGCGCGGTGTCCACGGCAGCGATATCTTCCTTGGTACGCGCGATCTCCTCCATGGTGGCACGGGCGGCGTCGGCGTCATCCCAAAAGCCAGGGGCAACACTTTTGGCCTCGAGCTCGGTCACACGGGTACGCTTCTCGTCCAGGTGGAGATACGACTCGACCTCGAACGCGTCCAGCTCGGCGGGCGTTATCTCTAAAGCCTCAGCCATTAACGATTCCTGCCGTGGCAGTACTTAAACTTCTTGCCGCTACCGCAGGGGCACGGGTCGTTGCGGCCCACGTTGACGTACGGATCGTCGCTCTCGGACTTGCGATAAGTGGTCACCTTGCCACCGTTGTTGACGGCAGCCGGACCACCCTGGACAGCCGTGCGGGCCTGCACCTGCGCCTGCTTGCGCAACACCGAGTCGCCGTTGTCACCATCGACCTCGGCAGGACCGGAGAAGCGCGCGCCCTCGAGTGCGGGGTCCTCCTTGTGCTCCACGGCACGCGGGGCAGCCTTGATCTCGATACGCAGAACCGTGCGCAGGTAATCCTCGTACATGGTATCGACGAGTATCTGGAACGCGCCGTAGGCCTCGGTCTTGTACTCAACCAGCGGGTCGCGCTGGCCAAAGCCGCGCAGGCCGATGCCGGTCTTGAGGTAGTCCATCTCCTGCAGGTAGTTCATCCAGCGGGTATCGATGACGCGCAGCATGACCTGGGTGTTGAGCTCGCGCATCAGGTCCTCACCCAAGCGCTCGGCCTTCATGTTGTAGCACTTCTCTACGTAAGCCAGGACATCGGCGGCCAGGGCCTCATAATCCTCGTCGGGGAACTTCGGCGTATCGATGTGGCCGGTGAGCTCCACAACCCACTTGCGCAGGCCCTCCAGGTCGCGCTCGCCATCGTGACTGTCCTTGGTGCAGAACTCCTGCACGCAGCGGTACACGGTGTCGTGCATGACCTCGGTGATGTGGTCGGTCAGGTCCTTGCCGTCCAGAATCTTATTGCGCTCGGCGTAGATGACCTGGCGCTGCTTGTTCATGACGTCGTCGTACTCAAGGACGCTCTTACGCATGGAGAAGTTGATGCTCTCGACCTTGTGCTGGGCGCTCTCGACGGCCTTGGAGATGATCTTGTGCTGGATGGGCATGTCGTCGCCCATGTCGGCCGTGACCATCATCTTGGAGACGCGGTCCATCTTGTCGCCGCCGAACAGGCGCATGAGGTCGTCCTCGAGCGACAGGTAGAACTGGGTCTCGCCCGGATCGCCCTGACGGCCGGAACGGCCGCGCAGCTGGTTGTCGATACGACGGGACTCATGGCGCTCGGTGCCGATGACGGTCAGGCCGCCGGCGGCAAGCACGCGCTCGCGCTCGGCCTTGCAAGTCTCCTTGGCCTCGGCGTTAAACTGCTCGAGCTGCTCGGGCGTCACATCCTCCATGGTCAGGCCCTCGTACTCCAGGCGCTCGCGCACCAGCTCGTCGGGGTTGCCGCCCAGCAAGATGTCGGTACCACGACCGGCCATGTTGGTGGCAATGGTCACGGCGCCGTAGCGTCCTGCCTGGGCCACGATGTGGGCCTCGCGTTCATGGTGCTTGGCGTTGAGGACCTCGTGTGCGATGCCGCGCTTGGTAAGGGCGGCCGAGAGCTTCTCGGAGCTCTCGATGGAGACGGTGCCCACCAAGACCGGCTGGCCCTTGGCGTGACGCTGCTCGACATCGTCGGCGACGGCGTTGTACTTGGCCTGAATGGTGCGGTACACCAGGTCCTCGTGGTCCACGCGCTGCACGGGCTTGTTAGGGGGGATGACCTCGACGGGCAGCTTGTAGATCTCGCGGAACTCGGCATCCTCGGTAAGTGCCGTGCCGGTCATGCCGGAGAGCTTGTCATACAGACGGAAGTAGTTCTGCAGGGTGATGGTGGCCAGGGTCTGGTTCTCCTCGCGTACGAGCACGCCCTCTTTGGCCTCGATGGCCTGGTGCAGGCCCTCGGAGTAACGGC
>URWC01000100.1 GCA_900551555.1 uncultured Collinsella sp.
TGCGTGCGGAACTCGCGACAAACTTAAACAGCGGGCCGCCCGGACCGGGAATCCGCCCCCGCGCACAGAAGGGGATTCCTTTTGTGTAGGCTTTGCGGAAATATGCTCATTTTGGGATACGCCCGGCGGCGTGGTCTGTTGACGACACAGCTAACGCCACGTATCCTATCGAACTGCGTGTTTCGTAGGGGGATGCTGACCCCTCGATTCAAGCCGTTGCACTTTACAGAAAGCTGGAATCATTCGAGAAGGAGTACGCTTTGCCTACTATTAACCAGCTGGTTCGCCAGGGCCGTCGTTCCGTGCCCAAGAAGTCCAAGAACGCTGCTCTGCAGCACAACTCCCAGAAGCGCGGCGTGTGCACCCGCGTCTTCACCACGAGCCCCAAGAAGCCGAACTCGGCTCTTCGTAAGGTTGCCCGTGTTCGCCTTGTCAACGGCATCGAAGTTACTGCTTACATCCCGGGTGAGGGCCACAACCTGCAGGAGCACTCCATCGTGCTCGTCCGCGGCGGTCGTGTCCGTGACCTCCCTGGTGTCCGTTATCACGTCATCCGTGGCGCCTACGACGCTGCTCCGGTCCAGAACCGTATGCAGGCCCGTTCCAAGTACGGTGCTAAGCGCCCCAAGGCCAAATAAGCCAGATAACGTTTTGATACTTTCGCCGTGTGCCGCCTAAGCGCCGCACGGTAGACACTTAAGGAGATTTCACATGCCGCGTCGTGCAGCAGCTAATCGTCGTGAGGTTCAGCCTGACGCCGTTTACAACAACCGCCTGGTGACTCAGCTCATCAACAAGGTCCTTCTTGACGGCAAGAAGGCCACCGCTGAGCGCATCGTTTACACCGCTTTCGAGATCGTTGCCGAGAAGTCCGAGGGTGGCGACGCTCTCGCTACCTTCAAGAAGGCTATGGACAACGTTAAGCCCACGCTCGAGGTTAAGCCCAAGCGTGTCGGTGGCGCTACCTATCAGGTCCCGATGGAGGTCAACTCCCGTCGTTCCACCGCTCTGGGTATCCGCTGGATCGTCAACTTCTCCCGCGCTCGCAAGGAGAAGACCATGGCCGAGCGTCTCGCCAACGAGATCCTCGATGCTTCCAACGGCCTGGGCGCTTCCGTCAAGAAGCGTGAGGACGTCTTCAAGATGGCCGAGGCCAACCGCGCGTTCTCTCACTATCGTTGGTAAGTTAAGGTAAGGAACTAACATGGCTAAGCCTAAGTACAAGCTTTCCGATACCCGTAACATCGGCATCATGGCTCACATCGATGCCGGTAAGACCACCACGACCGAGCGTATTCTTTACTACACCGGTAAGACCCACAAGATCGGTGAGGTCCATGAGGGCGCTGCCACCATGGACTGGATGGTTCAGGAGCAGGAGCGCGGCGTAACCATTACGTCCGCTGCTACCACGTGCTTCTGGAACAAGGACGGTAAGGACTACCGCATCCAGATCATCGACACCCCGGGCCACGTTGACTTCACCGCCGAGGTCGAGCGCTGCCTGCGCGTCCTCGATGGCGCTGTCGCCGTCTTCGACGCCGTTGCCGGCGTTCAGCCCCAGTCTGAGACCGTTTGGCGTCAGGCTTCTACCTTCAACGTCCCCCGCATCGCCTTCATCAACAAGTATGACCGCGTGGGCGCTGACTTCTTCAACGCTATCGAGACCATGAAGGATCGTCTCGACGCCAACGCCGTGGCCGCTCAGGTCCCGATGGGCGCCGAGGACAACTTCTGGGGCGTTATCGACCTGGTCACCATGACTGCATGGGACTTCAAGGCCGACGAGAAGGGCATGACCTACCCCGAGCCGATGGACGAGATCCCGGCTGAGTTTGCCGACATCGCTGCCACCAAGCGCGAGGAGCTCCTCGACGCTGCTGCCAGCTTTGACGACGAGCTCATGGAGAAGATCCTCATGGAGGAGGACTTCACCGTCGAGGAGCTCAAGGCTGCTCTGCGCAAGGGTGTTCTGGCCAACGAGCTCAACCTCGTCTTCGTGGGCTCCGCTTACAAGAACAAGGGCGTTCAGGAGCTGCTCGACGCTGTCGTCGACTACCTGCCCAGCCCGCTCGACGTTGAGGCCGTCACCGGTACCGATCCGGACACCGGCGAGGAGATCCAGCGTCATCCTTCCTTCGACGAGCCCTTCTCCGGCCTGGTCTTCAAGATCATGACCGACCCGTTCGTCGGTAAGCTCACCTACGTCCGCGTTTACTCCGGCCGCGCTGAGTCCGGCTCCTACGTTGTCAACGCTTCCAACGGTCAACGCGAGCGTCTCGGCCGCATCCTCGAGATGAACGCCGCCGAGCGTATCGACCGTGACGACGCCGCTGCCGGCGACATCGTCGCTTGCGTCGGATTCAAGAACTCCACCACCGGTGACACCCTGTGCGAAGAGGGCAAGGAGATCGTCCTCGAGAAGATCGAGTTCGCTAAGCCCGTTATCGACGTTGCCATCGAGCCCAAGACCAAGGCCGAGCAGGACAAGATGTCCCTGGCTCTGACCAAGCTCGCCGAGGAGGACCCGACCTTCCAGGTGTCCACCAACCACGAGACCGGCCAGACCATCATCGCCGGCATGGGCGAGCTACACCTCGAGATCATCGTCGACCGTCTGCTCCGTGAGTTCAAGGTTGACGCTAACGTGGGTAAGCCCCAGGTTGCCTACCGCGAGACCGCTGGTCACGACGTCGAGAAGGCTGAGGGCAAGTTCGTCCGTCAGTCCGGTGGTCGCGGTCAGTACGGCCACGCCGTCATCAAGCTCGAGAAGATGGAGGAGGGCTTCGGCTACGAGTTTGTCAACGCTATCGTGGGCGGCGTCGTGCCCAAGGAGTACATCCCGTCCATCGACAAGGGCATCCAGGAGGCCCTGAACACCGGTGTTATCGCCGGCTTCCCGGTCCTCGACGTCAAGGTCACCCTGTTCGACGGTTCTTACCACGAGGTCGACTCCTCCGAGGCCGCCTTCAAGATCGCCGGTTCCATGGCCATCAAGGACGCCCTTAAGAAGTCCGACCCGCAGCTGCTCGAGCCGATCATGGCTGTCGAGGTCGAGACCCCCGAGCAGTACATGGGCGACGTTATGGGCAACCTCTCCGGTCGCCGCGGCAAGATCGAGGGCATGGAGGATCGCAAGAACAGCAAGCTCATCCGTGCCAAGGTGCCGCTGGGCGAGATGTTCGGTTACGCTACCGACCTTCGCTCCCAGACCCAGGGCCGTGCATCCTACACGATGCAGTTCGACTCTTATGAGCCTGCGCCCAAGTCCATCGTGGACGAGGTCATGAGCAAGAACGCCTAAGTTCGAGCTCCCTGTTACGTAATCCGCGAGAACATCTCTCGCACTCTTTGGAGGTTTAAGTTGGCTACCCAGAAGATCCGCATTCGCCTCAAGGGCTATGATCACGAGGTCGTCGATCAGTCCGCGAAGCTCATCGTCGAGACCGCTCAGAAGACCGGCGCTCGCGTTTCCGGTCCTGTCCCCCTGCCCACCGAGCGCAACCTGTACACGGTTATCCGCTCGCCGCACGTGAACAAGGACTCCCGTGAGCAGTTCGAGATGCGCACCCACAAGCGCCTCATCGACATCCTCGACCCCACCTCGGGCACCGTTGATTCGCTCATGCGTCTCGACCTCCCCGCTGGCGTCGACATTGACATCAAGCTCTAAGCGATATTGCTCATAGCTTAAAGAGCCCCGCTGCCATTACGGTAGCGGGGCCCTTTTGTTTTGAGTTTAGATTTTGGGATAGCGAATTCGTCTGCCGAGCCGACGGCTGCGGCGCCCTATTCGCTCAGGGGGCGCAAGGATGCTTCTTCGAAGTGGAAGACGCACAAGCCGCTCTCGGTCTCAATGCTTGCGCGGCCGCAATCGTCGACCGTTCTAAATATGCCTCGTGCCAGCTCGTCTCCAGCGGGGGAGCGGGCGATAACGTGCTTCCCGATCCAATTGAGGTGAGCGATATATTCGTCGTGGACGGGCGCGAGCGGACCGGCGTCTTCTTCCTTGGCGTTGAGGCGCTCTGCCCAGGTATCTACAGCGTCTATAACGGCGTGATAGACTTCATCGAGGAGCATGTCGACGGCAGGAACGTTCTCGTTAAGGTCCGAGAGACCGATTGCCGGCAGGCCGCCATCGGGCACCTCTTGGGGCGCATAGTTCACATTGACGCCAATGCCGCAGACGGCGAAAGGTTTGCCTTCGTTATCGCGTGCGGCCTCGACCAGAATGCCGCCGAGCTTGCGTCCTCGCGCGACCAGGTCGTTGGGCCATTTAAGGCGAATCTCGTTTGCAAGACCCTGCTTTTCGAGTGCTTCGAGCACCGCTAGGCCGCTGACGGCGGCAAGACCAGAGTACTTTGCGGGATTAACGCATGGACGCAGGACAATCGAAAGCAATAGGTTGCCGGCGGTTGAATCCCACTTGTGGCCGCGCCGGCCGCGTCCTGCCGTTTGCGCGCGGGCGGCAAGTCCTGTGCCGTGCGGCGCACCCTGTTTTCCTGCCTCGAGCAGGTCATCGTTGGTCGATCCGGTTACGTCGACAATCGTTAATTGGGCATCCATAGCGGCTGCTACCTCCTTATTGAATAAGTGAATGACGCAATGGTGTCGAGAGATAGACACAATGTGAAGCCTTTGTCGCATTTGGACAATTTAATGTTAACACGTCAACAAAGACTGAAATGCGTTATCCTCTCTTGGTCGATGTAAACACGTCAACAACTCAAAGGAGGTTAGTGATGGGTTTCACGATTCTTGGAACAGGTTCGGCACTTCCTGAGCGCAGTGTTTCCAATGACGAGCTGTCTGAGTTCCTCGATACCTCGAATGAGTGGATTTTTACTCGCACAGGTATCAAGAGCCGCCACGTCTGCACCACCGAGTCACTTGACGACCTTGCCGTAGCGGCGAGCGAGCGGGCACTCCAGGTGTCCGGAATCGACGCGAGCCAGCTGGATCTGATCGTCTGCTCGACGACGACGGGTGACCACCTTGTTCCCGCTGAGGCGTGTGCCGTTGCTGAGCGACTAGGCGCGACGTGCCCTGCCTTCGATGTCTCGGCGGCTTGTGCCGGCTTCGTATTTGCGCTCGATGTCGCCGAGGGCTATATCGCTCGCAGCCGTGCCGAGCGCGTGCTTGTTGTTGCTGCCGAGCAGATGACGCGCGCGCTCGACTGGACCGACCGTGCCACCTGCGTGCTCTTTGGCGATGGGGCAGGCGCCGCAGTGATTGAGGCTGGGGGAGACAGTCCCCTTGCCGTTGAGCTTTCGACGGCGCCCGACGTCGAGACGTTGCGCGTTCCCGGTCTGGTCGGTACCTCGCCGTTTAAGGCTTCCGCAGATAGCGCGAGCGTGCTGTCCATGAATGGCCGCCGCGTGTTCAAGTTCGGCGTCAACGCCATCTGCGACACGGTCCATAAGCTTGCGATCGATGCGGGCATTTTGGTCGAAGACATCGATCATTTTGTATTCCATCAGGCTAACGAACGAATCCTGAGCCAGGCGGTCAAGCGCCTGGGCGTGCCGGACGAGCGCGTGGTTCGCACGTTGCGCGAGACCGGCAACATTTCGAGCGCATGCATTCCGCTTGCCCTCGACCGGCTGGCAAACGCCGGTGCACTTCACACAGGCGACACCATCGCCTTGGTTGGATTTGGCGCCGGTCTGGATATAGGTGGCTATCTGCTTCGTTGGAAGTAGTCGCACATAGGAAATAAAAACGCCCCTAGGGCACAAACAAAGGAGAACTACCATGGCAGATCAGAAGACCTTCGAGCGCGTTTGCGACGTTATCCGCGAGACCGCCGGTCTTGACGATGTCGAGATGAAGCCCGAGTCCACGCTCGAGGAGATTGGTCTCGACAGCCTGGGCACCGTCGAGATCCTCGTTGCCGTCGAGGACGAGTTTGGCATCCAGCTCGATACCGAGGAGAACCCCAAGACGGTCGGCGAGTTCGCCGATACGGTCGAGGCGGCATTGGAGAAGTAGAGATGCTCAAGACTCCTCTCTGCGATCTGCTCGGCATCGAAAAGCCCGTGTTCCAGGGCGGTATGGCCTGGATTGCCGATGCCTCGCTGGCGTCCGCAGTGTCCGAGGCGGGTGGCTTAGGCATCATCGCGGCCATGAACGCCGACGCCAACTGGCTTCGCGACCAGATTCATGAGCTGCGCGCCAAGACGGATAAGCCCTTTGGCGTGAACGTCATGCTCATGAGCCCGTTTGCCGACGAGGTTGCACAGGTCGTGATTGACGAGCGAGTGCCGGTCGTCGTGACGGGCGCCGGCAATCCCGCCAAGTACATGAAGGCGTGGAACGAGGCGGGCATCAAGGTCATCCCGGTCGTTGCCTCGGTGGCGCTGGCGCGCCTCGTGGCACGTCGTGGAGCCACGGCGGTTGTTGCCGAGGGTACCGAATCGGGCGGCCATATTGGCGAGACCTCGACGATGGCACTGGTGCCGCAGGTCGTCGATGCGGTTGACATTCCCGTCGTGGCCGCCGGCGGTATTGCCGACGGCCGCGGCGTGGCGGCCGCCTTTATGCTGGGCGCCGAAGGCGTGCAAGTGGGTACGCGCTTTCTGGTCGCAGACGAGTGCACCGTCTCGGGGCAGTACAAAGAGATGGTCCTGAAGGCCAACGACACTTCAACGCGTGCGACCGGTCGCTCGACGGGACATCCAGTGCGCGCCCTCAAGAGCCCCTTCACCAACGCCTATGCCAAGAGCGAGGGTTCCGGCGCGAGTGCCGAGGAGCTCGGTGCTATGGGAACCGGTGCGCTGCGTAAGGCCGCCAAGGACGGCAACTACGAAGAGGGTTCGTTTTTGTGTGGACAGATTGCTGGCATGGTCAACGAGCGCCAGAGCGCACGCGAAATCGTTGACGACCTGGTCGATGGCGCCGAGCACGTCCTGAAGGGTGCGTGCGCATGGGTGGCGTAGCGTTTTTGTTTGCCGGCCAGGGTGCCCAGCACCCCGCGATGGGCGTCGACTTGATCGAGACATCGCCGGC
>URWC01000101.1 GCA_900551555.1 uncultured Collinsella sp.
CGGTGATCAGTTTGATGATCGTCGTCTTGCCGGCGCCCGTGGAGCCCACAAACGCAATCTTTTGCCCCGGCTTGGCAAACAGGTTGAGGTCCGTGAGCACGCGGGCGCCCGGCACGTAGGAAAAGTCCACGGCATGGAAGCGCACGTCGCCGGCAAGCGGGACCAAGCCGCACGTGAGCTCGGTGCCGTCGGCAGCCACCGCGCGGCCCGACTCATCAACGGCTGCCACGTCATGCAGATGCCCATACGCGCCCACGCCCTGGCCCTCGGGAATCTTCCACGCCCACGCGGCGTCGCCCGTCTGCACCAGCTCCACGCAGCCCTCGTCCACCTCGGGCTTAAGGTCCATAGCCGCAAACAGGCGCTCGGCACCGGCCAACGCGTTGAGCAAGAAGTTGCCGAGCTGCGTAAACTGGTTGATGGGCATGGCCGCCTGGCGCACAAAGACCAGGTAGCTCGCGAGCGCGCCCACGTCGGCGAGCCCCTTGATGCAGAGCATGCCGCCCGCCACCGCGACGATGGCATAGTTGACGTAGCCAATCACGACGGTCATGGGCACCATGGAGTTGGCATAGCTCACGGCGGCGGTACCGGTACGGCGAAGCTCGTCGTTGCGGCAGGTGAAGCCGGCGACATTCGCCGCCTCGCGGTTAAAGACCTTGATGACCTTTTGGCCCGAGACCATCTCTTCGATATATCCGTCCAGGTCGCCAAGCGATGCCTGCTGGGCGGCAAAGAAGCGCTTAGAGCGCGCGCCCGAATAGCGCGCATACAGCACAATGGCCGCATCGCACACGAGTGTGATAATCGTGAGCTGCCAGTTAAGGATGATGAGCATGGCCGTGGTGCCCACAACCTGAATGGTGGCCTGAATCACGTTGGCAAAGCTGTTGTTAAGCGCCTCGGAGACGGTGTCGACGTCATTGGTGAAAAAGCTCATGATGTCGCCCGAGCGCGTGCTGTCAAAATAACTGAGCGGCAGCGTCTGGATGTGCGCGAACAGGTCGCGGCGAATATCGGACACCACGCGTTGGGCCGCGCGCACCATGATCTGCGAGTAGCCCAGGGCCGAAAGCACGCCCGCGGCGTAGATGATCGCCGTCAGGATGACCTGCTTGGCAAGCAGTTCCTCCCCGCCCGTGGCCAAACCGTTAACGATGGGGCGCACCATGTAGGTGCCGGCGAGGCTCGCGATGGCGGCGACGGAGGCGAGCACGCCCACCGCGAGCAACGAGAACTTGGCATGCCCCATGTAGGAGAGCAAGCGGCGCACAGTGCGCTTGAGGTCGGCCGGGCGTGCTTGGGCTGCGGTCTTAGGCATGACGCTCACCCCCTTCCAAGGGCGATCCGCATGCGACGGAGGAAAACGGATCATTCGCGCAACCATCGTCACTGCCGTCGCCGGCTTCCGCGTTCCTCGCAAACTCCATCTGCGAGGCGTAAATCTCCTGGTAGATGTTGTCGCCCGCCAGCAGCTCCTCGTGCGTGCCCACGCCGTGGACACGACCGTCGTCCAACACCACAATGCGATCGGCATCCATGACACTCGCGATGCGCTGGGCGATGATGAGCACGGTCGTATCGGAAATCCGGGCGATGTGCTCGCGAATCTTTGCGTCGGTCGCCATATCGACCGCGCTGGTGGAGTCATCAAAAATGAGCACGCGCGGATGCTTGAGCAGCGTGCGCGCGATGCACAGACGTTGCTTCTGGCCACCCGAGACACCGGCGCCGCCTTGGCCCAACTCGCCGTCCAGCCCGCCGATGCGATCAAGGAACTCGTCCACGCACGCCGCGCGGCAAGCCGCGAGGAGCTCATCGTCCGACGCCTGCGGATTGCCCCACTGCAGGTTCTCGCGCACGGTACCCGTAAACAGCACATTCTTTTGCAGCACAATGCCCACGGCGTCGCGTAGAGTCGCGAGATCGTAGTCGCGCACGTCGCGCCCGCCCACAAGCACGGCGCCTTCGGTGGCGTCGTACAGGCGCGCAATCAGCTGCACAAGCGAGCTCTTGCCCGAGCCCGTGCCGCCGAGGATGCCCACCGTCGAGCCGCTCTCGATGCGAAGGTCGATATGCTCGAGCACATCCTCGGCTGCATCCGCGCGGTATTTAAAGGAAACGTCGCGAAATTCGATACTGCCGTCCGCTGGCGCCGCAGTCGCGAGGTCTCCCGCGGGGTTGGCGATAAAGGGCTCCTCATCGAGCACCTCGACGATACGGCCCACACTCGTAAGAGCGCGCGTGAGCAGCAAAAACACATTGGAAATCATCATAAGCGAGTTCATGATCAGCAGCACGTAGCTCATAAAGCCCGTGAGCGAGCCCACGCCCAGCTTGCCGGCGAGAATCATGCGGCCGCCAATCCACAGGATGGAGAGCGCAGCCACGTACATCGACAGCTGAAACACCGGCAGGTTGAGCACCGCGTTGCCAAAGGTCTTCGTCGCAGTGCGCGCGAGCTCGGTATTGACGGTGTCGAACTTGGCCTCCTCGTGCTCGGTACGAACGTAGGCCTTGACGGCACGCACGGCGGTGAGGTCCTCCTGTACCACGCCGTTGAGGTGGTCCATCGAGGTCTGGAGTTGGCGGTAGAGCGGACTCACGCGATAGGTGATGACGCCCAGCACGATTGCCAGCACGGGCAAGATGATCGCAAAGACGGTGGCGAGCGGGCGCGACAGCATCAGCGCGTAGATAAGGCCGACGATAAGCGTCACCGGGCCGCGCACCATAGGGCGAAAGCCGTTGCCCACAGCATTTTGGATAACGGTGATGTCCGTGGTCATGCGGGTGACGAGCGAGCTGGCGTCGTAGTTGTCCAGGTTGCCAAAGGCGAGCGTTTGAATCTTTTTGTACTCGGCCTCGCGCAGGTTGGCGCCTAGGCCCGAGGCAACGCGGGCGGACGTGCGGGCATAACCCAAGCCCAGTACCAGCGAAAGCGCAGCGCACACCAACATGTACGCACCCTGTAGCAGCATGTAGTTGATATCACACGCAGGCACGCCCACATCGATGATGTTGGCCATGATGACCGGGATAAACAGCTCGAGCACCGTCTCGACCGACACAAAGAACACGCCGAGGATGGCATCGCGACGGTATGCCCCTAGATAGGAAAACAGTATTTTGAGATTGCGCACGCAGGTTCAACCCCCATCAAACGTTGTTCGCAAACGCACGTATTATTGCGCGCCGAATAATGGTGTCAAGTATTCCGAAATCGTTTTCTGCAAGGTTAACGCCGGCGGCGAGTTCTCGTGACGTGTGTCCATATTCACTCGGAATAATGGTGCGCGTGACTTTTTCGCCCGGCACCCAACACAAACCTTGACTCTACAATCGTTGTAGGGTTTTCACTACACTGGTACATAAACAAACCCAGCCAGAAAGTGCCCCCGCTCATGGAACACGACCTCACACGCGGCAATGTCCTCAAGACCATCGCGACCTTTGCCCTGCCCTATATGCTCTCGTACTTTTTACAGATGCTCTACGGCATGGCCGACCTGTACATGATGGGGCAGTTTAGCGGCGCTGCCGGCATCACCGCCGTGGGCAATGGCGCACAGACACTCTATATCATTACCGTGACGCTCGTGGGCCTGGCAATGGGAACGACGGTTATCGTCGGCCACGCCGTGGGTTCGCGTCGCTTCGACCGCGCCGAGACCGCCATCGGCAACACCATCACGCTCTTTATGGGCGTCTCGGTGGTGCTGGCCGCTGTCCTGCTCGCACTGTGCCCGCAAATCGTGGCGCTCATTGGCACGCCGGCCGAGGCAGTCGAAGGAACCGCCGCCTACCTGCGTATCTGCTTTGTCGGCATTCCGTTTATCGCCGCATACAACATTCTTTCGGCCATCTTTCGCGGGCTGGGCGATTCGCGCTCGCCCATGTACGTGATCGGCGTGGCATGCATCATCAACATCGCGCTCGACTTTCTGTTTATCGGGCACATGGGGCTCGGCCCCGTGGGCGCGGCGCTCGGCACGGTGACCGCCCAGACGGCAAGCGTTGCCCTCGCGCTCGTGTGGCTCAAGAGCCGTCGCACGAACATCCACGTTAAGCGCAGCGACCTGCGCCCCCAGCCCGAGGTGCTCGGCAGCATTCTTAAGATCGGCGTGCCCGTGGCCGTGCAGGACGGCTGCATCCAGGTAGCGTTTATGTTTATCACCGTCATCGCCAACCACCGAGGGCTCGTCGACGCCGCCGCCGTGGGCCTGGTCGAGAAGATGATCAGCTTTTTGTTCATTGTGCCGAGTTCCATGGGCGCCACCGTCAGCGCGCTCACGGCGCAGAATGCCGGCGCGGGCAAGGGCGACCGCGCGCGTCAGGTGCTCAAGGACGCCATGACGATCTCGGTGGTGTACGGTTGCCTGATCACGGTGCTGATGTGGCTGGTGGCGCCGGCGTTTATTGGCTTTTTTGCCAAGGACCCCGCGGTGGTCGCGGCCGGTACCGGCTATATGCACAGTTATATTTTCGATGCAATCTTTGCCGGCATCCACATTTGCTTTAGCGGCTTTTTCGCTGCATACGGCAAGAGCTACATCGGCTTTGCGCACAACGTGCTGGCCGTGGCGCTCATTCGCGTGCCGGGCGCGTGGCTGCTGTCGAACGCCTATTCCGACACGCTGTTTCCCATGGGCATCGCCTCGCCGTGCGGATCAATTCTATCGGCGGTCATCTGTGTTGTCGCGTTTACCATGCTCAACCGGCGCGGGGCTTTTGACAAGTTGGCAGCGTAGCGGGGCAACGCGAGTCTGGCGCCCCTCCCCGACCCTATTGAAAGGAGCGGTCCCATGACCGACTCGCCAACTGAACATACCGAGGGCCTGCTCCGAATTGGCGAGGTGGCGCGCCTGTTTAACCTGAGCGTGGGGACGCTACGTCATTACGAGCAGATGGGCTTGCTGGACCCGGCGCACATCGATCCGGCGAGTGGGTACCGCTACTACGGATCGCGGCAGCTCTCCACCCTCAATACCATCAGCCACCTGCGTGTTCTCGACTTGCCGTTGGCGCAAATCCGCGAGTTTGTGACCACGCGCGATGTGGACCTCATGCAGCGGCAGCTGGCTCAGCAGCAGGAGCTCATCGAACGCAAGCGCCGCGAGCTCGAACGCGTGTCGCGCAAGATCGATAACCGGCTTGCCCTGCTGCACAATGCCTTGAGCACCGAGCTCGATACCATTTGCACAATCGATGCGCCCGAGCTTCGCTGCGCCGTGTTGCGCGAACGCGTCAACCCTACCGACGCCTATGCGCTGGAGTGGCAGATTCGTCAGCTGCAGAAAGGCCAACACGAGACCTTTGTCTTTCTGGGCAACTTAGGCGTCGGGATTAGCGCCGAGCGCCTCGCCGCCGGCGACTTTGATGGCTACGACGAGGTCTTTTTGCTGCTCGATGACACCGATGAGTACTTGGGCGACGTCGAGGTGCGACCCGCCGCGCGGTGCCTGACCATAAGCTTTCACGGCACGCACGGGCAAGCAGACCCGCGCTATAAGCAGCTGCTCGGCTATATGCGCGAACACGGGCTGTCCCCCGCTGGCCCCTCACGCGAGATTGCCCTGATCGACGACATCATCAGCGATGACCCCGCGACCTACGTGACGCAGATCACGGTGCCCGTTACTGTGCTCGATTAAGAACCTCCCGGACAGGCATGAAGTGCAGTTCAACTAACGAGCGTCGGCTACAGGATAACCGCCATGTCGAGGACAATCCCCGATATGGCGGTTTTACTCCTCCGGAATCGGAAACGCACGGATGAACTCTGCAGGCGAGAAGGTCTTGATGGTCGAGCGCACAAAAGCGGCGCGGTCACGCGTGATGATAAAGTCCACACCGGCACGCTCGGCCATCGCACGGATACAGCCGTCCTCAAAGTCCGGCTCATCGGAATAGGCGGAGGTAAAACAAGCTTCTTGGTCGAGAGGCTCTACCGAGTAGCTCTTAAGGCAGTCGCGCACCACCTCGCGGGCGCTTGCCTCCCCGGCCTGTTTGGTGAGAATGTAGTACGCGTCCTTGAGGGAGCAAGCCGAAACCACACCTTCGATAAGTCCCACGTCAACGAGCCCCTTGGTCGTTTGCGCCGCCCCATGCTCCGGCCGGCCCGGAAGCACGCAATCGAGCAGAAAATTGGTATCGAGAAATACCCTCATAGGTAGCGCTCCCTCGCGATGCGCTTTTCATCTTCAACCGTCATCGTATCGAGCGGCGTTCCTTTTGGCATTTTGGCTACGATATCGAGATACTCCTGGTAGTCCTCATTCTCCGCGAGCATCTCACGGATCTCCTTCCAGGTGATCTTGGGATGCCACATCGTACCCATGTCGCGCTTGGGCTTGCCCATGCCGCACGTCGGCTTTGCGCCCCCACGCTCCTGGGCAGCGTCATATTCCACCGTAACTGGACCTTCATAGTCGAGCGGCACGATCTTGAACAACGGCTTGCTCCGCTTGAAGACCACAACCTCCTCGCCCTCGTTGGCAACCTTATCGGCCACCCGCGTAAGGTTCTGGCGCAGCTCCGAAAACGCGACGGTAACCATAGCGGCTCCTCTCAACATATATCTTTACTGCTAAGTATACATGTTAATATTAACATTAACGTGTATAAAATCACTACAATGGAAGCAGCCCCATCGTATGATCCCTCTATCTTGTCAGTCCATAGCCTTTTGAACGCTTATCGCTCCGAGACGATACCAGTCCACGGAATCCCCCTGATCGGCGCCTTAAGCCTGGGGCACCTGACCAGTCGCCAAGATCTGCTCGAGTGCGTCCTCGTCCAGCACGGGTACACTCAGCTGCTCGGCTTTGGTGAGCTTGGAGCCCGCTTTGGGGCCGGCGACCAGGTAGCTCGTCTTCTTTGAAACACTGCCCGAAACCTTGGCGCCGAGTACCTTGAGCGCCGCACCCGCCTCGTCGCGG
>URWC01000102.1 GCA_900551555.1 uncultured Collinsella sp.
GTTGCCAGCGGGCCTGTTCCCGAAGTACACCGTTGAATCGCACAGAGGGGAGGAATGCGAATCAAACTCAACAGGGCAGGCTTTTTCATCGCCTATTGCCTGCTCCATTGCTGAAACCAATATAGTTCACCGTGGTTTACTTTGTAGCGTCAATATGCGCCGCCACACCTTCTCCATAAGTTAGCTCCGGTAAACTAAAACCACCACGAAGGAGACAGGCACCTTTGTGGTGGTTTTGACGAAGCCCGCCACTACAGCCCGGCCGGCCAACGACAGGCGGCCAGATCGACGTGCATGGGATCGGTAAACGTCACGCCTTCCCCCATTAAGAGCTCGCGCTGAGCATCGGGGCCGCCAAAGGCAAAGCCCTCACAGATACGGCCGTCGGCAAACACCACGCGATGGCAGGGAATCTGGCCGGGGCGCGGATTGCTATGCAGCGCGTAGCCCACGTACCGCGCACTCCGCGGACGACCGGCGAGCAGCGCCACCTGACCGTAGGTGGCGACCATCCCCTCGGGAATCTGCTCGACCACCTCGTACACCCGTTCAAAAAAGCCCTCAGACGCCATTGCTCGCTCCCTTCCACCCGGAAAAGCATAAACCACCACAAAGGTGCCTGTCCCCTTTGTGGTGGTTTATGGCAGGTCGGTTAGTTGGCGGGCTGGAAGAAGGCTACTGCTACGGCGCCGGGGCCAACGTGGGTACCGATGGTGGCGCCGATGGTGTGAACGGGCAACACGCCCTCGGTGTGGCCAGCCCAAAGTGCCGCACTGTCCTCGATATACTTCTTGAGCACCGCATCCGAAAGGCCCGTATAGCCGAGCGCCAGCGGCATGGAAAAGTCGATGCCGCCTGCCTTTTCGACCTTCTGGTTGAGCAGGTTCCGGCCGTTCTTGGAGCCACGAGCCTTGCCCAGCTGCACGATCAGACCATCCTCCGCTGCCACAACGGGCTTCACATTGAGCAACGTGCCCACAGCACCAGCCGCAGCAGACAGGCGACCGCCGCGAACGAGGTACTCAAGCGTCTCGAGCAGGCCGATGACGACTACACGGTCGCGCACGGCCTCGACAGCCGCCGCGATCTGAGCCGCGCCCTGGCCCTCGTCCACCAAACGCAGCGCGTACTCAACCAGCACGCGCTCGCCCAGGGTAACGTTATTGCTATCCACCACATACACATCGCCGCCCGGCGCCTCGGCAAGTGCGGTGCGGGCACTTTGGTTGGTGCCCGAAAGCTTAGCGCCCACGGTAATAATCACTGCCTCATCGCCGGCCTCACGCGCCTCGGCAATAGCCTGCGAAAACGCGTACGGGTTGACCTGGCCGGTCTTAGGCAGCTCATCGCGCTCCACGAGCATCTCGTAAAAGCGCTGGTGATCGATGTCGACGCCATCCATGTACACATCGGTGCCAAAGGTGACGGACAGCGGCAGAACACGCAGAGCGGGGTGCTCAGCCGGCGACATATCGCTCGCGGAATCGGTAATAATACGAATGGACATAGCGAATCCTTTCTTGCGCAGGTCCCGCGCAGGGAATTTTGACAGCAAGGCCCCGGCACGGTATACGCGCTCAAACAGGACTATGCAGTTGTTAATGGGAAGCAAATGCCTTGGCGGCCCTACAGCTCGCGCAGGGTGTTGAGAATCGTGCGTAGCGACGCATACATCTGCTCGCGCTGCTCCACACCCATAGCCTTACCGGTGGTATCGAGCACCTCGCGAATGATGCGGTCCGCCTCGCTCATGCTCTCGCCGCCCAGAGCGGTCAGGCGCACCGGAGCACGATACTTAACGGCGGCATCGCCCGAATCATCGACCTCGACGTAGCCGCCCTCCTCCAGATGCGCGAGCGTACGCGAGACGGCGGCGCGGGTCACGCCTGCCATGCGAGCCAGGTCGGCACCAGTCAGGCCGTCCTTGCTGCGCTCAAGATAGTACAGGCACATAACGTCGGAGCCCTTGAGACCCAGCCTTGCGCCCTCAGACGTCTTAATGCGCTGGATCTCCTTGTAGAGACCGCTGATCAGTCCGACAAAGTCCTCGAAACGTGTCTCGTCGCTCTGCTGCATGGGAGACGACCGCCTTTCGCTTGCATAATGCTAACGGGTAAACATCTTAGTCGCATAAGGCGACACCCGTACCCAAATACCCCATTTGTTAACCCATCAACATAAAAACCACCACAAAGGGGACAGGCACCTTTGTGGTGGTTTGGGGCATCAATAGGTTCTAGGCGCCGCTACAGCTCCACGCAAGGATTGTCGCGGGTCACAAGCGTCTTAATGACAACCGTCGCTCCCAGATAGCGCTCAAGCAGCTCGGCTAAGCGATCGATCGCAGCCTGGCAATCCCCCATCCGCTCGGGCTCCACGCACTCAATCGCCAGGAACGCATCGGCCGAATCATCGGACAGCGCCGTTCGAACGCCGTCGCGCCAGTTCCAGCAGCGGCACACGGCGCCCGCATCATCGATGTAGGCGAGCTCGCCGGGCAGCGTCGGATCGTCCGCCTCCTCGCCAAGCGGCCAGAACGCATCGCCACCGTCGGTCACCTTCAGGCGAAGGTCTCCCTCGATCGCATGTAGGTCCTCGCCTCCGACGGGCAATGCGTAGGTCAACGACACCGTGTTGTAGATGTCCACCGCGGGCGCAATGTGGCCCACCGGCTTGCCTTTGAGCACGCGTTTGAGCAGGTTCTCGATTGAGCAACGCGCGCCCTTTTTGGTCTTGAACAGACGATAGGCCTCGCGCCATGCCTTGACCGGTGCGTTCTCGCTGATAGTATCGCTGGTCAGATGACGCTCCGCATCGATATTGGCGCGGTCGAGCAACGCCGCAATCGCATCCACGTCCTCTTGAGGAATCTGAGCCGTGGGCTTCATGCCCTCCACGACCACAACACCGACCGCTGCCTGCGGAAACAGCTCCCAGAATGAATCCTCGGCAATAAAGCTCTTCATACGCTCTCCCTTCATTGTGCGCGCCCGAGTGAGGGCGCCTAAACAAAAAGCGCCCTCACAACGGCCACCTTCAAAGTCCTACGGTGCCGTCACAAGAACGCTTGCGCTGTCCCCATCCGGAGAAGGGGACGATATGTCAGGCGTATTGTAACCCGAGTCATCCACGCGAGCAAAACCACCATAAAGGTGCCTGTCCCCTTTGTGGTGGATATGGACTCACGGCGAAGCTAGTGGCGGAGTCCCAGCAGGCCGCGGCCGCGATGACGGGCCTCGGCGGACACCTGGGCGTGCGGGCCGGCGGCTTTGACGGACTCGGGCAGGTGCGAGTACTTCTTCTCGAAGTTCTCCTCGAACATCACCGCCAGGTTGTGCGCGGCCTCGTCGTAGCGCGCGGTGCTCTGCCAGTATTGGCGCGGCACCAGGATGCCATCGGGCACGCCGCGGCACGTCGTGGGAATGTCGACGTTAAAGATGTCGTCGTGCACGAACTCGCTATCCTCGATGGTGCCGTCGAGGGCGCGTGCGACCAGCGAGCGCGTGTAGGCCAGCTCGATGCGATGACCCACGCCGTAGCCGCCGCCAATCCAGCCGGTGTTGACCAGGTACACGCGTGTGCGGCCGTCGGCAATGCGCTCGCCAAGCATCTTGGCGTAAACCATGGGGTCGAGCGGCATAAACGGCTCGCCGAACAGCGAAGAGAACGTGGGCGTGGGCTCGGTGACGCCGACCTCGGTGCCGGGAATCTTAGCCGTAAAGCCCGTCACAAAGTGGTACATGGCGGCATCGGCCGTCAGGCGTGAGATGGGCGGCAGCACGCCAAAAGCGTCGCAAGTCAGGAACAGCACGACACTCGGAGTGGTGCCCATGCCCTTAGTCCACGCGTTAGGAATGTGCTCCACGGGATAGGCCACGCGCGTGTTGTGCGTGATCGAGATGTCGTCGTAGTTGGGCTTGCGGTTCTCGTCGAGCACCACGTTTTCGCAAATGGCGCCAAAACGGACGGCGTTGAAGATCTCGGGCTCGTGGAAGGCGTCCAGGCCCTCGCATTTTGCGTAGCAGCCACCCTCGATGTTGAAGATGCCCATGTCGGACCAGCCGTGCTCGTCGTCGCCGATCAGCAGGCGCGTGGGGTTGGCAGAAAGCGTGGTCTTGCCCGTGCCGGACAGGCCAAAGAACACGGCAGTCTCGTGCGTGACGGGATCCATGCTGGCCGAGCAGTGCATGGGCAGCACGTCATCCTCGACGGGCAGCAGGTAATTCATAACGCTGAAGATGGACTTTTTGATCTCGCCGGAGTAGCCGGTACCCGCGACCAAAATCACGCGCTCCTGGAAGTTGATGACCACGGCGGCGCTGGAGTTGAGGCCCTTGATGGCAGGGTCGCATTGGTAGCCCGGCGCGGCGAGCACGCAGAAGTCCGGCTCGCCGGTGCGCGCGATTTCGCGGGCGAGCGGGCGGGCGAGCATCTGCTTAATGAAGAGCGCCTGGCTGGCACGCTCGCAGGCGACGAGCAGGCGGCGCGTATGGTTGCGGTCGGCGCCGGCCATGCCGCGGGTGACGAACACATCGCGCTCGTTGAGATAGTCGACGATGCCGGCTTTGATGGCCTCATAGCTCTCGACGGGCAGCGGACGGTTGACCGCGCCCCAGGCAATCTTGTCGTGAACATCGGGGGTGTCAACGATAAAGCGGTCATTGGGGGAACGGCCGGTACGCTCCCCCGTCTCGATCACCAGCGCGCCGTTGGATGCCATGCGACCTTCTTCGCGGCGGATAGCGTGTTCGACGAGCTCCGCGGCAGGTAGATCGACCAGCAGACGGGGCTGATTCTCGGCGGGATCTTCAACGAGCGTAATACCAAAGTTGGACAAAACTTCTGCAGGGGTAACACCAGGCATGGGGCCTCCTTTAAAAACGCGACACATGGACGCGGCGCGCACTTTATTCACGTAAAGCCCGTTGTACCCGATATGCAAAAACGTTTTTGCGGCAAGGGCGGCAAGCCCGCCCAACGGTCAAAAATCGCAGGCAAGCGGCCTAGTCATTGGGGACGTTCTTGAACAGGCAACATTCAAGGAGTGTCCCCAGATGCCGGCACTTAGGGACGTTCCCAAAGTGCCGGCACAGAAGGAACGTCCCTAAGTGCCGACTACAGCGGCAGGCCTTGGCCGAGCATGGCTATGGCGCTCATCAGGACCAGCATGCCGGCAGCGTAGGGCAGCACCGCGCCTAGGAGCTCGGCATCCTTACCGCGCACGTGCACGGCGGCAAGACCAATGGCGAGTGTCTGCGGCGAGATCATCTTACCGGCGGCGACGCCCAGGGCGTTCAACGCGACCATCCAGTAGTCGCTCACACCCAGCGCAGTGGCAGCCTGGCTCTGAATGGGGCCAAACAGCATGCCCGAAGATGTGCCCGAACCGGTCACGAACGCACCGACCGCACCGATCCACGGAGCCAGAATCGGGTACAGGCCGCCGGCGACCGCAATGCAAAACGCACTGATCGACGAAATCATGCCGGCATAGCCCATCACCTTGGCGCAGCCCAGTACCGAAAGCATCGTGATCACCGTCGGCGTCATCTGCTTCACAGTCGCGGCCAGCACCTCGCCCATCATTCGCGGCGAAGCACCCTGAATGGCACCGCCGACAAACGCCGCCAGGAAAATCCAGACGCCCGGCGTGTTGATCCACGAAAACGTAAGCGTACCGGGATTCTCACCGCAATACACCTGCACATGGCTCGCAAACGGCGCGAGCGCGGCATGTACAGCGGGCACCAGGTTAGACGTGCCCAGCAGCAACACAAAGATCAGGATGAAGCACGACCAGGCCGAAAGCGCCGACTTAACGGTGAGCTTCTCCCCCGCCTCGATATTCATGTGGAAGCGCGCATCCAGATGGCCGGACTTCTCGGCACGCATGGCAAGCGCGGCGGTCAGCGCAAGCGACACGATGGAGCCTACGACCACGGCCAGCTCGGGACCCACAAACATGGCAACGACCAGAGCCGCGCCGACAAACGACACGCCGGAGAGCAACGCCACGCCGGCAACACCGTGCAGGCGCTCGCCCACACTCGCGGCATTGCCCTGGTCATCGGCAACACGGCCCGCAACCAGCACAATAAATAGCGGCATCACCACAAAGAACGGTGCGAGCTGCACCAGCTGAACGGTCGCTAGGTGAAGGGAATCCAAACCCACCAGGTCGGCAACGGACACCGTGGGGATGCCGATGGAGCCGTAGGGCGTGGGCACGCCGTTGGCCAGCAGGCAGATGAGCACGGCAGGCACGGCCTCAAAGCCCAGGCCCGCGAGCATGCCGGCGGGAATGGCGACAGCGGTACCGAAGCCGGCCATGCCCTCCATAAAGCCACCGAAGCACCAAGCCACGAGCAGCGCCAGCAGACGGCGGTCGCTGCTGATGGAGGTGATCATGCTGCCGATCACGTCCATGGCGCCCGTACGAACGCACAGGTTATACGTGAACACCGCGGCGATGATCACCAGGACGATGGGCCACAGAGCCATCAAAAAACCTTCGAGCGAGGCGGTCGCGATCTGCGCTGCCGGCAGGTGCCACCATGCGAAGGCAAGCAAGCACGAAAGGACAAACGATCCGATAGCGGCCTTCCAAGCTGGCCATTTAAAGCACAGCAGCATCACGACCAGCCAAATAATCGGCACAAGAGCCAGTAAGAATGCGGCGACGTCCATAGGTAGAAGCTCCTTGGTACCGCGTGGGCGGCATCGGGGGTGTCACAAAACTTCAACAGGATACCGCACGTTTACCGACAAATTACAGCCGCCCGCCGAAATTATTGAACAATCCGTTCAAAAACACGAGCGAACACCGTCGCGTCTATACTAAAGCGCAGCAATAGAAAGGACTCCGCTTTGAGTATCACGCCCCTCGATAGCATTCGCCGCGCCATCGCCCGC
>URWC01000103.1 GCA_900551555.1 uncultured Collinsella sp.
GGAGAGAGCGCTCCCGCAAACTGCCTCTTGACAACTTATAGGAGCGTCGGTTTTACAGCGTGAATCCTGCGGTTTTTTGGGCTAAAGGTGTGGATGCTCCGGGGCTTCGTTTTTACTCGTTCACTTCTCGGGAAAGTATTAGAGCTCAGCTGATAGAGGTACCTCTCTGGCGTCGAAGCCCTGCGTCTTCTTCGCTTGATTGGGGAAAACAGCCTCGCTTAAGCAATTGCGAGCCCGCCCAGACGTATCTGTGGGGTTGTCTGCACAATTCGCGGTATTATGTTGCGGAGTTTTGAAAGGAGCCGCTGGTGGTCACGACGACGTTTGCTTCGCCTTTGGGCGAAATCCTGCTTGCCGCTGATGGCCGCGGTTTGACGGGGCTTTGGTTTGAGGGGCAGGAGCACTTTGGCTCCACGCTTCTCAAAGAAGATCCCGAACATGTTGAAGGCGCCGATGCGGTTTCTGGTACCGGTGGGATGTCTTCGGTGAGTCCGGCAAATGGCGCGGCTTCTTCGGTGCTTGAGCGTTCGTGGGCTTGGCTGAATGCTTATTTTGCGGGGCAGGAGCCTCGGTTTACGCCGCCGTTGCATATGATTGGCACGGCGTTTCAGCGTGAGGTTTGGTTTGAGCTGCTTTCTATCCCGCGTGGCGAGGTCACTACGTATGGTGAGATCGCCCAGCGTGTTGCGGCTCGACATCGTGTACCGGGAAACGAAGCACCTGTTGTGTCTCCCCGTGCCGTGGGGGCCGCGGTCGCGCGGAATCCTATTTCGATCATTGTGCCGTGCCATCGCGTGGTTGCCGCCGACGGCTCGCTTAACGGATATGCCGGCGGGCTTGACCGCAAGGAGTGGCTGCTTCGGCTCGAGGGCGCGTACGAGGAATAACGTTCGAGCACTTTGCATAGCCAAGACGCCGTGAAAGAACGGGATGCGCTTTCCGAATGGCGTCCCAAACGGAAACCGTGTCCCGGAATACAGCCTTAGAGTGGGATGCCGTTTCCGGTTGAGACCACTTGCTTGGACATCTTTCTACGCCCGCTTCTGCAGGGCATAGATCGACTTATCCATGTTGAACAGGTAAGCCGCGACGCAGACGATGAAGAATGCCGGCAGATTACCGAAACCGAAGACTTCGCAGCCAATCAGGATGGGTGCGAGCAGCGTATTGGTGGCGCTGCCAAAGACGGCTGCGTAGCCCAGCGCGGCGCAAAGCGCGATGGACATGCCGAGTTGAGCCTCGTTATGGCGACATCTGGGTAACAGAAAGGCCCGCGTTCCTCAGAGGCAAGATAGGCAATTCTGCTTTTGAGGTAGATCTCAATTCTGCCGACCGCATCAAACATTAACTGCCGGAGGGCTCGGTCAAATTCATACGTGTAGATGATGGTTTCGAATGTTGTGCCTTCGCGAAAGATGGTAATCCCGGACTTGCATTTGGTTTTGTAGGGAAACCAGTAGGCCGACAGTCTGTAGTGGCCGACTTCGACCAAAGCTCGCTCGAGTTCGCTTTGATCAGAGCACTTAAGACCCCTGTATTCTGTCAATAGTGCTATTTGTTCGTTGATGGATATCCGCGACTTCCGGTATTTCATTTAAGCCTCTTGATAGAAAAAGAGCTGGAGTTGCGCATCGTTGAGAGGCTTTCCAGCTTTAGCAAAACAAACTTATAAGATGCGACGGGCCGCGTCAAGATAATTACCGGACGGCCTAGGAGGCGGCTGGTTGGCTGGCTTAAAACCTAGCGCGTGAGATGACGCTCCACGCTATTCAGCGCGCTTGATAGGATGACGAACCACAGTCTTAAGTTTCTCCGGTGCACATTTGCGTGGATCGGAGAGATAGATTTCGTGATGGAAACGGGTGTCTGAGAAGTCGGGGACATAGCCCTGCTCGGTCGTGTATTCATTCATAGCGCCTACGGTCGCCGGTTCGTTGTCGTAGGGCCCGGTGTGCATGCATTGAACGCAGAGACCTTCATCAACTTTAAGCAGCTCGACGGCGGAAAAGTCCAGTTTCTTTTTGGTCGTGGCTTCCGCGACTGCCCAGTCAAAGTCATCTCGGGTGACGAAATCGGGCAGGCGAATGCACGAGATAAAGTTGAAATCGTCCTTGCGTACATAATCGATGTCGCCGCTCGGGGAGTCTTGCCACCAGAAACCCTCGAGCGGCGGTACCACAAAGTCGAAATAGCCCTCGATACTCCTTGAGCCTTTCTTCGACATCTTGACGGTATAGGCGATGCCGTAAAGCAGCGGCAGGGCGTTTTGATACTCGCCACCTTCGGTATTTGGGTCGCCCTTTCCGCGAACTGCAACGTAGCTCATAGGCGGGACAGTTACGATACTCGGCTTGCTTGCAGGTTTGTAGAGCTCCTTGCATTCCTTCTTAAAGTCGAACGCCATGTTGGCCGCCTTTCTGCGTATTGGCCTGCTTAGATAACGGAATCATATCATAGAAACGAACAGATGTTTGAATGATTTGGCTGACAGATTGAAATGCATGCGTTGTGTTTGGCGGTCGGCCTTACCCCGTTGATGATTTCTCTGCCTCCCGGCGCTTGCCTGCGCTCCCCGTTTCCCCATATAAAACCTGCCAAAATGAACCTGTCCCTTTTTGGTCGGCGTGAAATGGGTAATACTAAAGAGTTATCCGACCAGATGGGAACCGATCGATGGCTTATATCGAATTCAAAGACGTCATCAAAGCATACGGCGAGGGCGACGCCCGCATTCATGCACTCGACGGCGCGAGCTTTACCGTTGAGCGTGGCGAGCTCGCCATTATCCTGGGCGCCTCGGGTGCCGGCAAGACCACGGCGCTCAACATCCTGGGCGGCATGGATACGGTAACCTCCGGCACCGTGACGGTGGACGGGCGCGACGTGAGCTCCGCCAACGAGGCGCAGCTTGTGGAATACCGCCGCGCAGACGTCGGTTTTGTCTTCCAGTTCTACAATCTGGTTCCCAACCTGACGGCCCTCGAAAACGTTGAGCTCGCAGCTCAGATCTGCCCCGATTCGCTCGATGCTGAACAGACGCTTCGCCAGGTTGGCCTGGGCGAGCGCCTCGCCAACTTTCCCGCGCAGCTTTCGGGCGGCGAGCAGCAGCGCGTGTCCATCGCCCGCGCACTGGCAAAGAACCCCAAGCTGCTCCTGTGCGACGAGCCTACGGGCGCGCTCGACTATAAAACCGGCAAGCAGATCTTGCAGTTGCTGCAGGACACCTGCCGTAAGCAGGGCATTACGGTCATCATCATCACGCACAATTCCGCGCTCGCGCCCATGGCCGATCGTCTGATCCGTTTTAAGAGTGGTCGCGTGGAGAGCGAGACCGTCCAGCAAAATCCCGTGCCGATCGAGACAATCGAGTGGTAGCGCCCATGAATCAGGATCGCCAAAACAGCCAACGCCGCGACGCACAGAACACGGAGCGCGAGCAGGATTTTACGACCTACCGCACTGCCCAAAGCTCAAACGACATGGTGCCGACGGTGTTTCGCCGCGGTGTCTACCGCACGATTCGCGGCAGCCTCAAACGCTTCTTGTCTATCGTCGTGATCACCGCGCTCGGCGTGAGCGTGATGTGCGGTCTTAAGGCGGGCTGCGAGGATTTGTGCGATTCGGTCGACGCCTATTTTGACCAGCAGAATGTCTATGACATTAACGTGCAGTCGACCTATGGCCTTACGCGCGACGATCTTGCGGCTATCCAAGAGGTCGACGGCGTCGAGACGGCCGAGGGCATCTACACCGAGACCGCCTACACCGCCGTGGGCACAACGCGCGAGCGCGTGGTCGTGCAAAGTCTCTCCAAGGAGAATATCGATCAACCGGTGCTGGTGAGCGGCGATTTGCCCGAGAGCGCCGATGAGGTCGCGGTGACTTCGAAGTTCCTGAAGGCTTCGGGCAAAAAGCTCGGCGATACGGTGAGTTTTGCCGCCAATGACGCGAGCTCATCGAACCAAAGCGCCAAGGACCAGTTTGCCGATGGCGACTACACCATCACGGCCGAGGTTCTCGATCCCACCGACGTGAGCTCCGACTCGACAGTCAACGCCTTTCGCGCTGCTTCGGCTGCGGACTATAAGTTCTATGTGAGCGAGGATGCCGCGACATCTTCTTCCTATTCCGCAGTCCACGTGATCGTCGAGGGAGCCAAGGACCTCAACTCCTATTCGGATGCCTACGCGGCAAAGATCAATGAGGTCAAGGGCAATATCGAGAAGATCCGCGAGGAGCGTGAGAAGGCGCGCGCTCAGGAGCTGACGGTCGACACGCCGGCAAGCTTAGATGCGGCCGAGCGCCAGGCGAATATGCTCTTTGGGATTGAACAGGGCAACATCGACCGTATGGCCGAGGGCAGCGAGGAGCGCGTCCAGGCTCAGGCCGAGTTGGACCAGCGCCGCGCCGCCGCCGACCAGCATTTTGCCGATGCCCGCGCCGAGCTTTCCGACCTGGGCGAATGCACCTGGTACATCCAGGACCGCGGCAATATCGCAAGCTACTCGAGCGTCGAGAGCGATAGCTCGTCAATTGAGGCCATCGCCACGGTGTTCCCGTTTATCTTCTTTATCGTCGCTGTGCTCATCAGCCTTACCACCGCCACGCGTATGGTTGAGGAGGAGCGTACGCTCATCGGCCTGTATAAGGCGCTCGGTTATTCGCGCGGGCGCATCCTGTCCAAATACGTGGACTACGCGCTGTGGGCTTGTCTGATTGGCGGCGTGCTCGGCAACATCATCGGATTCGTGGGCCTGCCGCTGTTCCTGTTTACGGTGTTTGACGACATGTACTCACTGCCCCAGATGCTGCTTTCGTACGACATCGTGTCCTCAATCGTCTCGGTGGCGCTGTTTGCCGTGGGCGTGGTGGGCGCCACGATTATCGCCTGTCGTCACGAGATGGCCGAGACCCCAGCCTCGCTCATGCGTCCCAAGGCCCCGCGCGCCGGCTCGCGCATCTTGCTTGAGCGTATCGGCCTTATCTGGCACCGCATGGGCTTTTTGAACAAGGTGGCAGCGCGTAACCTGTTCCGCTACAAAAAGCGTGCCTTTATGACCATCTTTGGCATCGCGGGCTGCACGGCGCTCGTGATCTGCGGTATGGGCATCCGCGACACGTCGGTCGCGCTGTCGCCCAAGCAGTACGGCCACATCACACGCTACGACCTGCTGGCGGTCGCCAATCCCGACGATTTTTCGCAGACGTGCGCGGCATTGGATGGGCGCAGCGCGGCCAATGATTCCAACGTGACCGTGACTTCGACGCTGCCGATTATGACCGACAACGTTACCTTTACATTCGGCGGAAAGAGCGAGACCGTGCAGCTGATCGTGGTGCCCGATGACCGCACGGGTGACTTGGGCGATTACGTGCGCCTGGAGGATGAGTCCAAAGAACCGCTGTCTTTGCGTGACGGAGACGTGTATCTGAGCAAAAGTTCACAGCTGGTGCTGGGGATTCAGCCGGGCGATACGGCTCACGTCCAGGATTCGTCGCTCAATGTTGCCAAGGTCAAAGTCAGCGACATTTCGCTTAACTATCTGGGCAACACGCTTTACATGACGCAGGGCACCTATGAGCGCGCGTTCGGTCGAAGTGCACGCCTTAACGGCATCTTTGTGCTGCTTAAGGGCTCATCTTCTGACCAGATTGCGTTTAGCAAGAAGATTAAGAGCGATGGTTGGCTCACCATCTCGAGCACGGCCGAACATTGGCAGAACTACGAGGCGAACTTTACGATTATCAATTCTGTCGTGGTGCTCGTGACCTTTATGGCAGCGTGCCTGTCGTTTGTGGTGGTGTTTACGCTGTCCAACACGAATATCTCCGAGCGCGAGCGCGAGCTGGCGACCATTAAGGTGCTGGGCTTCCGTCGCGGCGAGGTGCACCACTACGTCAACAAGGAGACGTTGATCCTCACGGCGATTGGCACCGCACTGGGCGTGCCACTGGGTGGCTTGCTGGCCGAGAGCTTTACCTACATTTTGCAGATGCCGTCGCTGTACTTTGACGTCGAGGTCGAGCCGCTGAGCTTCGTGCTCGCCGTGGTGCTTTCCTTTGGCTTTACGTTTATCGTCAACCTCGCCACCAATCGTACCCTCAACAAGATCGACATGGTCGGCGCCCTCAAGAGCGCCGAGTAACCTGCCAAAAAGGGACAGGTATATTTTGGCAGGTTTTATCTGGGCAAACGCCGGACAACCATTAGGTGGCCCAGCGTTTGCCCCGTTTTGCTGGGGATGTCTGTCGTTCAGTGCTCTTACTGGCCAATCCAGTGTTGCGCATAGCTCTTAATGTCTTCGGTAAAACCGTCAAGGTCGTCAAGGGTGATCACGCTGTCGATAAGCAAATTGGCTATCTCGCGGTGCATTGTGCTGCGGCGAATGTCGTTTGCAATTACGCCTGAGGACAGCTTGTCTCTATTGAGGCGCTCTTCTAGTGCCCAAAATCTACTGGACGCTTCGCTGTCGCCGTTCAGCATCTCAACGTACTGGCCGATGAGCTTTTCCATATAACGTTCTTGCCATTGAGGAAGCATTTTCTTAAACAGCTTCCAGTCGCTTTCGGTTACGTCGCGCATATGTTCTCCGCTCGTCAAACGGGCTTTCCATTTGCCTTTCATTCTATTTGGTTTTCGCTCGCAGGTGCGGATGAGAGGCTCTCTTTAGCCTTCGAGATTGGGCTTGAATGGGTCGTATGCCACAAAACGGGCCTATCTACTACGTTTAATTGGATACCCTCAACCATGCCGGGAAAACGAAAAATAAAACCGACGCTCCTATAAGTTGTCAAGAG
>URWC01000104.1 GCA_900551555.1 uncultured Collinsella sp.
CCGATCATGGCGGGGAGAATCAGCCACGGCGCCACTTTGCGCACCAAGCTAAACAGGGCGAAGATGCCGCCTTCGTTGTGGTTGTCGGCCTTCATGGCGATTACCACGTACTTGACCGTGGTCACGAGCGTCATGGTCCAGATGACGAGTGAAAGCGCGCCCAGGATCATGTCCTCGCTGACGGTACCGATGCCGCCGTTGTTGGCGACGATTGATTTCATGGTGTACATGGGGCTCGTGCCGATGTCGCCATAGACGACGCCGAGCGTTACGAGCAGCATGCCAGCGGAGAGGGGGATGGCTCCGTGCCCGCCTTGCCCGCGCTGGTCTTGGAGGTTTGCCTCCAGTTTATTGTGTGCCACGAGGACTCCCTTAGACATCCGGTTATCTGTCTAGGACAAAAAACTTTATGCCGTCTTTATACATACAAGAGCAGTTTGGCACATCGGGTTATTTTAGACAATAATCCTCAGCTGGGGATTATTTATCTACGCAGGTAGCATTTCAAAGCAGGGGCTTTTAAGCACGTACTGTCTGGGCGATGCCAGCCTTGGCGTTTGCGCGTTTGCCGGCGAGTTCGCAAAAAATCGCGCCGCCGATGATAAGCGCGGCGCCCATCAGGCGGACCGGTGTTATGGCTTCGCCCAAAAGGACGGCCGAGAACACGACCGCCGAAAGCGGCTCGAGGTAGCCGACGACGGCGACGGTCTGGACGGGCAGCTTGGCGACGGCGCTAAAGTAGAGCAGGCAACCAATGCCGGTGTTGACGACGCCGAGCATAGCGACGGCGCGCCAATCAATACTGGCGGCGACGCCGGCGGACAGGAACGAGGGAGCGCCCTGCGTGATGAGCGTGAGGACCAGTGCGGTCACAAAGGCGGCGCCCACCTGGAGCGCGGAGTTCTCGAGGCCCTCGATGTGCGGCGCACCCTTGCTGGCGATGACCATCAATGCATAGCAGAAGGCCGAGGCGATTCCACAGACGATGCCCGCAATGGGCATATTGCCGCCTAGACCTTGCGCTGCAATGAGAAAAGCACCGCAGGCGACGGCGACAAAGCCGGCGATTTTGCCGCCGGTCAGCTTTTCGCCAAAGATGAGCGGGGAGAGCGCCATGACAATGATGGGGCCGCAGTAGTACAGCAGCGAGGATACGCCGACGCCGATCGTCTGGTAGGCGCGGAACAGAAAAATCCAGCTGGCGCCCAGCGCAGCTCCCGAGAGGAGGAGGGCCGCGGCTTCGCGGGGACGAGATGGCGCCTGCAGTTTATGGTGTTGGGTGATGGCGAGGATAGTGACAAGCGAGAGAGCGCCCAAAAACGTGCGTAGCAGCACGATATCGGAGCTCGGCAGCGCGATGGCAGCGGCGATGATGCCGTTGGAGCCAAACAATAGCAATGCTGCTAAGTACGTAAACAGTCCGTTGTTCATGCGCTTCTATCCCCTCTATATCCGAGCATGTTCACTATGGGTGAACTGGCTTTAGAAGAAAAGCGAATATAATGCATGGAAAACATGACAAAAACTCATACAAGGGTGGGGACGTGCCGTGGAGACCAATATCCAAAAGATGCAAGTGCTGCTCGAGACGGTGCGTGCCGGCAGCTTTACGCGTGCTGCAGAGCGGCTGAGCTATTCGCAGTCGGGCGTGAGCCGCATGGTGGGCGACCTTGAGGCAGACTGGGGTTTTAAGGTGCTTGATCGCAGCCGCGAGGGCGTGGTGCTTTCTGCCGACGGGCGGCAGGTCATGCCGGCAGTCGAGGCGTTATGCGAAGAGTTTGGCCGCCTGCAGCGACGCGTGGACGAGATGCGAGGGCTAATGCGCGGCAAGATCTGTATCGGTACGTTTTCGAGTGTGGCGACTCATGTACTGCCGCCGGTGATCGCGCGCTTTCGCGCCGATCATCCGGATGTCGATTACGAGCTGCTGATGGGTGATTACTCCGAGATTGAGCAATGGGTGGCGGAAGGCCGCTGCGACCTGGGCTTTATCCCGCGTGATCCCCGAGAAAACGGCATGGCATCGCGGTCTTTGGTGCGCGACGAGTTGATGGCGGTAGTGCCGGCAGGCTCTTTGCTTGCCACGGCGGAGGTCGTTTCTCTTGCCGATTTAGCCAACGAGCAGTTTATTCTGCTAGAACGCGGCACCGATGACGAGATTACGCCGCTGTTCCGTCGGGCGGGGCTGACGGTGTGCTCCAAGCTGTCGACCTGGGATGATTATGCGATTATGGCTATGGTCGAGGACGGCCTGGGCGTGAGCATTCTTCCCGCGCTCATCTTGCGCCGTTGTCAGTTCGATGTTGCCGTGCGTTCGCTCGAGGGACATCCCCATCGGCAGATCAACGCCATATATCGAACGGCCGATGTTTCGCTTGCCGCCGCCCGTTTTCTCGAATACCTCTAAACGTGTACACGCCATTGTTTGCTTTGGGCAGATCTCGGAGTCCGATACATTTTCTTATGAAATTGAACTTTCGAATGAAGCGCCGCGTTATACTGCTTGCTAAATTGAACCATGGTTCAATTCGTGTTCTATAAATTGAACTTTGCCAGCAAGGAGGTTCTAGTGGCCCAAGAGACGTTTAGCGATCGCCTGCGACAGGCTATGTCCGATCGCGACGTTCGCCAGTCGGACGTGATCCGCGCATCGGAGATGCTCGGCAAAAAACTCGGCAAGAGTCAGATGAGCCAATATGTGAGCGGCAAGACGATCCCGCGGCGCGATGTGGCTGAGCTGCTCGCCCGTATTTTGGAGGTCGATGTTACCTGGCTGCTTGCCGGCGACGCCGATCAAGGCGAGGCATCATCACCCCGCAACGATTCCAAACCCGAACCCCATCCCTCAGCTCAAATTGCAAGGAGCACCACCATGCGTACTTTTTCTAAATCCACCAAGCTCGATAACGTCCTGTATGACGTGCGCGGTCCCGTCGTCGACGAGGCCGCCCGTATGGAGGACGAGGGCGAGCGCATCCTCAAGCTCAATATCGGCAACCCGGCGCCCTTCGGTTTCCGCACGCCCGATGAGGTCATCAAGGACATGCGCCAGCAGCTGCCCGACTGCGAAGGCTATTCCAACTCGCGTGGCCTGTTCTCCGCGCGCAAGGCGATCATGCAGTATTCGCAGATCAAAGGCCTGCCCAACGTTCAGATGGAGCATATCTACACGGGCAACGGCGTGTCCGAGCTCATTCAGCTTTCGATGAACGCGCTGCTCGACAATGGCGACGAGATTCTGATCCCCAGCCCCGACTATCCGCTCTGGACGGCGTGCGCTACCCTTGCTGGCGGTCATCCCGTACATTATCTGTGCGATGAGCAGGCGGATTGGTATCCCGACCTGGAGGATATGGAGTCCAAGATTACGAGCGCGACCAAAGCCCTCGTCATCATCAACCCCAACAACCCCACGGGCTCTGTCTATCCGCGCGAGGTGCTCGAGGGCATCGTCGAGATTGCACGCAGGCATCAGCTGATGATCTTTGCCGATGAGATCTACGACCGCCTGTGCATGGACGGCTACGAGCACGTCTCGATTGCCTCGCTCGCCCCCGATCTGCCCTGTGTCACCTTTAGCGGTCTGTCCAAGTCGCACATGATCGCGGGCTATCGCATTGGCTGGATGGTGCTTTCGGGCAACCAGCGCTGCATGAGCGACTTCATCATGGGCATCAACATGCTCTCCAACATGCGCCTGTGCTCCAACGTGCCGGCTCAGTCGATCGTCCAGACGGCGCTCGGCGGCCATCAGTCCGTTAACGACTACATCCGTCCCGGCGGCCGTGTCTACGAGCAGCGCAACTTTGTGTATGAGGCGCTCAACAAGATTGACGGCATCTCGGTGGTTAAGCCGCGTGCGGCGTTCTACATCTTCCCCAAGATGGATGTTAAAAAGTTCAACATCACCGATGACGAGCAGTTTGCCCTCGACCTGCTGCACGAGAAGAAGATTCTGATCACGCGCGGCGGCGGCTTTAACTGGGCCGAGCCCGATCACTTCCGCATCGTGTACCTGCCACGCATGGAAGTACTCAAAGAGTCCCTCGAAGACCTCGCCGACTTCTTCGATCATTATCGCCAGTCGTAGGGGATAGAAACTCCGCACTATGAAAAGCTCCCTGCAGTTGTTTTGCTGCAGGGAGCTTTCTTGAATCGGCGGAACTAAATAACAATCCCGTTGCAGTGGTCGATTTCGTGTTGGATGATCTCGGCGGTGTAGCCCGAGAAGTTTTTGATGCGGTGGACGAAGTCCTCGTCCAAATACTCAACCTTAATGCGGCGATAACGGGTACAGGGACGCTCGCCGACGAGCGAGAGGCATCCTTCGCTCGTCTGATAGGCATTGACCTGCTCAAGAATTTGAGGGTTGTACATCAGGAGTGTCCTGTTGCCGTCCTTTACGCAGATGATGCGTTTGCGCACGCCGATCATGTTGACGGCGAGGCCCACGCACTCGCGCTCATGCTCGTGGAGTGTATCCAGGAGATCCTGCCCGGTTGCGGCATCGTCGGGTCCCGCGTCTTCGGAAGGCAGACGCAAAAAGAACTCGGATTTCATGATGGGCTTAATCATGGCGGGCTCCTCATGTCTTATGCTTTCGTGGACTTTTAATAATAGCGCGGAAGGAAAGCTGTGCGTCCGCGTTACAATCTTTCGATGTTGGACCATGTTGCCAGATTCGTCGTGTACGGCGTCTGGCGTAAGTCTAGGGCTCATTTTTCGCCCTGGACCGTTCCTCTGGGGCGATGCGACTGTCGTTCCAAGAGGAAGGAAATGCATGGGGAGCAAATCTCAGCAACAAGTTCAAGTAACGCCATCGGCCTCTGCGGCGATTCTCGTCGTAATGTATATTGCAGCCTTTGTTGCCGCGTTTAACGAGAACATCATTAACGTGGCGTTGCACGACATTATGGCGGCCTTTTCGGTGAGTGCCACCACGGCACAGTGGCTCGTCTCGGGCTACATGATCGTGACGTCGATTTTTACGGCCATCATGGCCTTCCTGTCCGGCCGTTTCTCGACGCGCAAGCTGCTGTTTTTCGCATGCGGATGCATGGTCGCCGGCGAAGTCCTGTGCCTGGTCGCTCCGTCGTTTAGCGTTTTGCTGCCAAGTCGTATTTTGCAGGCTGCGGGATCGGGCATCTTGTTCCCGCTCATGATGAACGTGGTGCTGTCTTGCGCCCCGCGCGAGAAGCTCGGTCTGTATCTGAGCCTGGGCGGCGCCTGCATTACGCTAGGGCCGGCGTTTGGACCCGTGATTAGCGGTTTTATGTGCACGTTATTTGGCTGGAGGGCGGTGTTCGTAGTGCCGCTGGTGGGCGGTATTGCGGTCGCTGCGGCGGGCGTAAAGCTCGTTCAGAATGTCGGAGAGCGCTTGAACACCACGCTTGATATTCTGTCGGTTGTTTTGCTCGCCGCCGGCATTACGGCATTTGTGTATTCCGTAGGCGAGTTCTCGACCAATCTGATTGCCGGCATCGTGACGCTTTTCGCTGCCATTGTGCTGCTCGGCCTGTTTGCGGCCCGCCAGCTTAAGCTCGAGCATCCGGTGCTTAACGTGCGTCCTATGGCGAGCGTTCGTTTTTGGCCTGCGTGCCTGCTCGTGGTGGTGTCGATGACGACGACGTTCTCGATGAGCGTTTTGTTGCCGCTCTATTTTGAGGGCGCATACGGCATGACCGCACTTGTTGCGGGCCTGCTCATTTTGCCAGCAATTGCCTGCAACGCCGTGACCTCGATTGTGGGCGGACGCGTGATGGACGCCCGTGGCGCATGGCCGCTGCTGCCGGTCGGCTTTGCCCTGATTGCCGTGGGGCAGACTGCCATCTCGATGACGGCGGCAAGCATGAACATCGGCGTCGTCGTGGCACTGACCGTTGTGGTGTATGCCGGAGTCGGTTTGGTGCTGAGCCCCTCGCAAACGGCCGGCTTGGAGACGCTACCCGCCGCTGAACATCCTCACGGAACGGCATTGCTTAACACGTGGAATATGATTGCCGCATCGTTTGGCCCGTCGCTGTTTATCGGTCTGCTCTCGAGTTCTGCGGCGACTGCCGGTGCGGCTGGCGTTGCGACCGACGTTGCCCAGGCGATTGGATTTGCAGCTGCCGTGCGTGTGGCGGCTGTAATTGCCGTGGTCGGGTTCGTGGCGTCGCTGGTGTACGCTCGTCGCGAGTCACACATGTCGCATTAATGTGTACACATAGATTCTGCAGCTAGATTGGATGGCGACACCATAAACTAATGGACGTTTTGCCGAGAGGCATGAATGTTTAAAGCGCAAAGAGTGCGCGACGGGCCCCGCGAATGGGGCGATGATGCCCGAGAGGGCCAAGAAGGAGTCTCATGTCTGAGAACGAAGAGATCATGAACGAGACCGAGAACGAGACCGTGGCTGCCGAGGTCGAGGCAGTCGAGACCGTGGAGACCGAAGCTGCCGAGGTTGAGGCTGCTGACGAGGTTTCCGCCGAGGAGGAGGCCGAGGTTGTCGAGGCCGCCGTTGATTACGATGACGAAGAGCTGATGGACAAGATGCAGAAGGCCGCCCGTCTGCTGCGTAGCCGTCGCTTTGCTATTTCCAAGGAGGAGGAGGCCAAGGCCGAGCGCATGGCGAACATCGAGCGCGCCATCAAGCTCCTTGACCTCAAGCCCAAGATGGAGCAGAAGGAAATGTCCGACCTGCTGGGCATGCGCCTTCGTGAGCTCGATGGCCTGATGGCCGAGGCCGAGGCTGCCG
>URWC01000105.1 GCA_900551555.1 uncultured Collinsella sp.
GTTGGCACCGAGCTTGGTCTTGTTGGGAGTACCGTCCGCAGCAATCAGCGCGGCATCGACGGCGCGCTGGTCGAAGGCGTCGAGGCCCACGACGGCGTTAGCGCACTCGTTGTTGACATGCTCGACGGCCTGCGAAACGCCCTTGCCCAGATAGCGGCCCTTGTCGCCGTCGCGCAGCTCGCATGCCTCAAAGGCGCCGGTCGAAGCGCCCGAAGGCACCATCGCGCGGCCGAAGCTGCCGTCCTCGAGCACGACCTCGACCTCGACGGTGGGGTTGCCGCGGCTGTCGAGCACCTCACGACCGTAGACATCCAAAATATCGCTCATGTTGTCTCCCTCTCACTTGGAAACGTAGTGGATGCAAGCGACCGGCTGACCGTGCACCGTCGGTGCGCCTCCGTAAGTTAGCCATGTCGCACTTTTTGCATTATGCCCTAAGTTAGCCGAGGGATACACTTGATTTTCGAAAAATTTAGCGGGAACGATGAGGCGTGTCAGCCCGTCGTTCCCGCAGTCTTACTCCTCCGCCTTTGCGGCATCCCACAGGTCGTCGAGGCCGTGGGTCGAAAGCTCGGCAAGATCCACGTGAGCATCGGCCGCCATCTGCTCCATTGCGGCCCAGCGGCGACGGAACTTGGCCGTGCTCGCGCGCAGGGCGCTCTCGGCGTCAATCCCCTCTTTGCGCGCAACGTTGACTAGGGCAAAGAGCAAGTCGCCAAACTCCATCTCGCGCTCGGGCGAGCCGGGCTCCTCGGCCTCAAACTCGGCACGCTCCTCGGCAACCTCGTCCCAAACATCCTGGACCGTCTCCCACTCAAAGCCCACGGCAGCCGCCTTGCGTGACACCTTCTGAGCCTGCATCAGCGCCGGCAGATGCGTGGGCACGCCGTCGAGCAGGCCCTCGGGCGCAGCCTCACCCGCCGCTACGGCCTTGTCCTTGGCAGCCTTCTCGGCAAGCTTAACCTCGTCCCAAATCTTTAGCACCTCGTCGGAGTTGTCGGCATCCGCATCGCCAAACACGTGTGGGTGACGACGGATGAGCTTGGCGTCGATATCGCGCGCCACGTCGGCCAGCGTAAACTCTCCGGCGTCCGCCGCGATCTGCGCATGCAACACTACCTGCATGAGCACGTCGCCCAGCTCCTCGCGCAGATGCGCCGCGTCGTCGGCCTCGATGCAGTCGAGCGCCTCGTAGGCCTCCTCAATCATGTTCTTGCCGATGCTCTGATGTGTCTGCTCGCGATCCCACGGGCAGCCATCGGGCTGACGCAAGCGCCAGATGGTCTGTACCAGATGTTGAAGCTCGGCCGACGCATCGACCAGCGTGGACAGATCGCGCGAGCCCTCGGCATTTTGCTGAGCCATGTGCTGCGCCATGGTTATTCCTCCTCCAGGATCACGTGACGGAACACGCCGCCCTCGTAGATGCCGTAGCTGTGCGTTCCGTCCTTGGGAATGCTCACGCTGCCGGGGTTGAAGAGCCACAGGCCCGGGTGCGCGGCGCTTTCTTCGTTAACCTTGATGTGCGTGTGGCCGTAGACGAGCGCGGAGCCCTCGGGCAGCGCGGGCGCGTGGTCAACGCTGTTGTGCACGCCGGCGCCAAAGACGTGGCCGTGCGTCAGGAACAGCTCGCGGCCGGTCTCGTCGAACAGGGTGGCGTAGTCGGCCATGACGGGGAAATCGAGCACCATCTGGTCGACCTCGGCGTCGCAGTTGCCGCGCACCGCGATGATACGGTCGGCCAGGGCGTTGAGCAGCGGAATCACGCGCTTGGGGGCGTAATCGCGCGGCAGGTCGTTGCGCGGTCCGTGGTAGAGCAGGTCGCCCAGCAGAACGATGCGGTCAGGCTGCTCGGACTCGATGGCGGCGCAGAGGCGCTCGGTCCAATATGCCGAGCCGTGGATATCGGAGGCGATGAGGTATTTCATGGTGGTCCTTTCGGTGGGGTTAATAGGATTGGTGCGGCGCGTCGTTGGCCTGTGTCACTCAAATCGCAGTGCCGCGCTCTGAGCCGTCTGCATCACGCGTTGGAGCGGCACGTCATGTTCGCGGGCAAGACGAGCGCAATCCTCGTACTCGGGAGCCGCGCGCTCGCTGCCGTCGGGCAGGGTCGCCACCTTAACGGATACCTCGCCCCAAGGCGTTGTCACCTGCTCGAATCGGCGCGGCAGGCAAACGCGTTCCATCACCTGGCGACGAACGGCGTTGGTCGTGGTCTCCAAAAAGATAATCGTCTGTAGGCGCTCGATATCCTCGTGCGAGCAGATCACCTGCAACTGCCATCCGGGGCGACCCTTTTTGCAGTAGAGGGGTAGCCAGTGCACCTCGCGGGCGCCTGCCCCGCGCAGACGGTCGGCGGCGTAGGCGAGCACCTCGGGCGACGCATCGTCGATGTCGCATTCCAGCTTGACGATGGTCTCGGGCGCATCGGTCTCGCGAGACAGCGGAGATTTGCTATCGCATGGCATACGGTCCGGCTCCTTTCCGCACGGGCTCGTTTTGTTCATCCAAACGCTAGCACATCGCGGGCGGCGCAGGGGCGGCGTCATGGGATAGGTGCGACTTTTGCTGGGCGCAAGTGCTGGCGCGCTCCAACGCCGGCCCGCTCCATTCAAACGTGTACGTCAGCCTCCAAACATGTCATTTTTTGCAGCTTTTGGAGGCTGATGCACATGTTTTGAGAGCGCAAGCGAGGCCGCACCGCGCGCCGCGCAGCCTTTCCAATCGATTTCGACCCCCGGCGTGCCCGGCGTGTTGAGAGCTGCGCCATTACAATGAAGCGGATTCGCTTGACGCAAAGGAGCCGCCATGCCTGCTTGCCCGCTGGTCGATTGCCACACCCACACCTCGTTCTCGGACGGTCATGCCTCGTTTGAGGACAACGTTCGCGCCGCTGCTGCGGCCAGCTGCCGCGTCATGGTCTCGACCGACCATCTCACCCTGCCCGTCAGCATGGATGCCAACTGCGAAGTGCAGGTTACTGAGGGCGACCTGCCGGCGCATCGTCTGGCTTTTGAGGATGCCCGCAAGCTTGCCGCGCAGATCGCGTCGGAGCTCGAGCTTATCTATGGCTTTGAATGCGATTGGTACGAGGGCTGCGAGCCTTTGGTTGAGCGCTGGTCCCAGGGCGCCGTCGTGCGCCTGGGCAGTGTGCATTGGATTGGCAACCCAGGCGATATCATGGCCGGCGCCGCGGGTACGGCGGGAACGGAAAACGTCGCTCGTCCCGATACACCCGATTCCCTTTGCGGTTGGATCGACGACGACACCAACCTGCACGTTTGGGAAAACCTGGGGGTACGCGGCGTGTGGGAGCGCTACGTCGACGACTGGTGCCGCGCCTGCGAGAGCCCGCTCAACTTTGATGTAATGGCTCACCCCGACCTGGTCATGCGCTTTTCGAAGGAAGGCTTTGCGCCCGATTTTGACCCCGCACCGTTTTGGCAGCAGATGGCAGAGTGCGCGCACGATACGGGCCGCCGCGTTGAGGTCTCGACGGCCGCGCCGCGCAAGGGCTTGGGCGACTACTACCCCGCAACCGGTCTTTTGCGCTGCTTTGCCCATGCCGAAGTGCCGATCACCTTTGGCTCGGACGCGCACCGCGCCTGCGATATCTGCTGGAACATCCGCGAGGCCCAGGCGCACGCCTACGACTGCGGTTATCGAACCTTCGACATCCCCCACGCCACCGGCGAATGGGAATCCACGCCCCTCGCCTAACTGGTCGTTTAAGAACGTCCCCAATGACTAGTGGCGGCGGGCGTTGAGTTCGCCGGCAAGCTCGTCGAGGGTGATACCGTAGCGCTCGAGCGTCACGAGCAGGTGGTAGACCAGGTCGCCGGCCTCGTAGCGGATGTGATCGTGATCGTTATCCTTGCAGGCCATGATTACCTCGCTTGCCTCCTCGGCAAGCTTCTTGAGCAGCTCGTCCTCGACGTCGGTCAGCAGACGCGCGGTATAGCTCTCCTGCGGCGATGCATCACGACGACCGTGAATCACCTCGGCCAGACCTGTCAGCGTCTCTCCGATATTTCCATCCTGAATGTTTGCGGTGCGCACACCCATAGTTCAATCCTTTCTGGTGGCCGAGCGTCTAATCGAGCGCCCGCCCTACGCGAGTTTCTTAAAGAAGCAGGTACGGTTGCCGGTGTGGCAAGCCGGGCCCGGCGAGTCAACCTTGACCAGCAGCGTATCGCTATCGCAGTCGGCCCAGAGCTCCTTGACCGCTTGCATATTGCCGCTCGTCGCGCCCTTGTTCCAGAGCTCCTGGCGACTGCGGCTCCAAAACCACGTGGTGCCGGTCTTGAGCGTCAACCCCACCGACTCCTCGTTCATCCAGGCAACCATAAGCACCTCGCCGGTGTCATACTGCTGAACAACACAAGGAATCAGCCCCTTGGCGTCGTATGTAAGATCCGCTGGAGTAGTAATTTCTCTCATTTCAATTCCCCAATTTAAACATCGCCGGTCGGCGAGGGTTGTCCAGGTGCCCGAGATTCCGAGCGACAAGCCCGACGATGCGTACTTAAGTACGCGAGGAGGGTTGGAGCCGGAAGGTCGGGTGCCTGGGCAAGCCGCAGCGCTAAAAGTCCAACCTCACAGGAATACCCTGCGACGCCATATACTCCTTCACCTGGCGAATGCTGAAGGTTCCAAAGTGAAAGACGCTGGCTGCCAGCACGGCGTCTGCCTCGCCCTCGATCACGCCCTCGGCAAAATGCTCGAGCGTGCCCACGCCGCCGCTCGCGATGACGGGAATCGGCACCGCGCGCGCCACGGCGCGGGTGAGCGCCAGGTCAAAGCCGGCCTTGGTGCCGTCGCGGTCCATACTGGTGAGCAAAATCTCGCCGGCGCCGCGACGAGCCGCCTCCTCGGCCCACGCCACCGCGTCGATGCCCGTGGCGTTGCGACCTCCCGCGGTAAAGACCTCCCACTTGTCGGCCCCCGGCTCACCGGGCAGGCCCACGCGCTTGGCATCGATCGCCACGACCACGGCCTGGCTGCCAAACGCCGCGGCGGCTTGGCTGATCAACGACGGATAGCGCACGGCGGCAGAGTTAAGCGACACCTTGTCGGCGCCGGCGGCAACCATGGTCCGCATGCCCGCCAAGTCGCGGAAACCGCCGCCCACGGTATAGGGAATAGCGAGCTCCTCGGCTGCATGCGCCGCCATCTCAATAGTCGTCGCACGGTTATCGCTCGTGGCGGTAATGTCCAGGAAGACGACCTCGTCCGCACCCTCGCGGTCGTAGGCGCGCGCCAGCTCCACCGGATCGCCCGCATCGCGCAGGCTCACAAAGTTGACGCCCTTGACCACACGGCCGTCCTTGACGTCCAGGCAGGGAATCACACGTTTGGTAAGCATGGGCTACTCCTCCCCTCGGGCGGCGGCCAGCGCCTGGACCAGCGTAAAGTTGCCTTCGTAGAGCGCACGGCCGGTAATGGCGCCCTCAATAGCATCCTCACCCACCGCAGCCAGCGCGCGAATGTCGTCGAGCGTAGAGATGCCGCCCGAAGCCACGACAGGAAAGCCCGCGACCTTGGCAACATGGCGATACGCCGCCACATCGATGCCCGTCTGCATGCCATCGCGCGCGATGTCGGTATACACCAGATGCTTAAAGCCCAGCTCGGTGAGCTGTGCCACGGCATCGTCGAGTGCCACGCCCGCGCCGTCGCGCCAGCCGTTCACCTTGACCTGGCCGTCGCGAGCGGCGATGTCGGCCACGAGCAGCTCGCCAAAGCCTTGGGCCGCCACCTCGGCAAAACCCGGCTCGGTCACCAGCACGGTACCCAGTGCGATGCGGCGAGCACCGTAACCGGCCAGCTCGTCGATGCGCGCAAGCGAGCGAACGCCGCCGCCCACGTCCACGAACAGACCGTCGACGCCGCAGATGGCCTTAATCGCCGCCGAGTTAGCAGCGCGCGCGTCCTCGTCCTCGCCAAAGGCGGCGGACAGGTCGACGACGTGCACCCAGCTCGCGCCCTGCTCGGCAAAGGAGCGGGCCACGGCCACGGGGTCGTCGGAATATACCTTGCAGCGGCTCCGGTCGCCGCGCTCCAGGCGCACAACCTTGCCGCCGATCAAATCGATTGCGGGAAACAGAATCATCGGCCGGCCCCCTCGACGATGCTCACGAAGTTCTTAAGGATGCGCTGACCCAGCGCGGAGGATTTCTCGGGATGGAACTGGCAGCCCCACACGTTGCCGTGGCGCACGATGCACGGGAAGCTCCGCGTATAGTGCGTGCGCGCCAGCACATCGGCGGCATCGGCATCGTCGGCCACCGCGTAGCTGTGGGTGAAGTACATGTTGGCACCCTCGGCAAAACCAGTAAGCAGCGGATCGGCCGCACCGGCGGGCGTCATGTGCACCTGGTCCCAGCCCACGTGCGGCACCTTCAGGCGACTCGACTCCAAGCGCGTGCACGAACCACGCATAATGCCCAGGCCATCGACCCAGGGGCCGCCATCCTGCTCGGGGGCGCTGCCATCCGCGGCCTCACCCGTAGGAACGCCCTCATTACCGCGCTCAAAAAACAGCTGAAGGCCCAGGCAGATGCCGAGCAACGGAGTTCCAGCGGCGACGGCATCGAGCACGGCCGCCTCCTCGCCGCTCTGGCGCATAAAGGCGATCGCATCATAGAACGCGCCCACGCCCGGGATGACCAGGCCGTCGGCGCTGCGGATCTGCTCCGGATCGTCCGACGTGCAGGCGGCGGCACCGGCGCGCGCAA
>URWC01000106.1 GCA_900551555.1 uncultured Collinsella sp.
CCCCGGGGACTACGTTGACGCTGCTTGTCTCGCCCGGGTGCCGTCGGGCCAGGGATGGGCGTCTTCACTGATAATTGCTTTGTTGGAAGAGCTGCTTTTATTGCGGCTCTTTCTTTGGTTTTGGGTATATTTGTTCTTGTTGAATTGTTATTGCGGATGGGCTGGGTACTTGGCTTTCCGCTGTTGTTTGTAGCCGTCTCGGCTTTGGTTGAGGGGAGACGTTCTTTATGCGTATTGTGTTTATGGGTACGCCTGATTTTGCTGTGCCTTCGCTGACTTCGCTTGTTGAGGCTGGGAACGAGATTGCGCTTGTTATTACGCGTCCCGATGCTGTTCGTGGGCGTGGTAAGAAGCTGGAGCCGTCTCCTGTTAAGGCCAAGGCGCTTGAGCTTGGCCTGCCGGTTGTTGAGGCCAATCGTATGACGCCTGAGGTTGTTGAGGCGCTCCAGGCTGTGCAGGCTGATATTTTCTGTGTGGCTGCTTATGGCTGCATTTTGCCTGATGAGGTGCTGCATATGGCGCCGCTCGGTATCGTGAACGTTCATGCGTCCTTGCTGCCTCGTTGGCGTGGCGCTGCTCCCATTCAGCGTGCCATTCTTGCTGGTGATGAGGTTGCTGGCGTTTCCATTATGCGCATTGGACATGGCGTGGATACGGGCGCTTATTGTGCCCAGGCCTCTACGTCGGTTGCCGGTAAGCATGCCGATGCGCTCACGATGGAGCTTGGTGAGCTTGGCGGTAAGTTGCTTGCCGATACGCTTCCCTCGCTTGCCGATGGCTCGGCTGTTTGGACTGAGCAGGATGAGTCGCTCGTCACTCATGCTGCCAAGATTTCCAAGCAGGAGATGCGTCTGGATCCGCAGATGGCGGCTCTCGATTGCGTGCGTCATGTGCTCGCTTCGTCCGACACCGCGCCCGCTCGTTGTGTGATCGCTGGCAAGACGGTTCGCGTGCTCGATGCCGCGCCGGCTGATGTGTCGCTTGGCGAGGGTACTGTTGCCGTCAAGAGCAAGCGTGTTTACCTGGGCCTTTCCGATGGCGCGGTTGAACTGCTTGAGGTTAAGCCCGATGGCAAGCGTGCCATGACTGCTTCTGCCTGGGCTGCCGGCCTGCAGGGTGCCGATCTGACGTGGGGTGTTTTGTCATGAGCAAGCTTTCTCCCGCGCGCAAGCTTGCGCTCGATGTGTTGATGGAGGCCGATCGCCGCGGTATGTATGCGCGCGACGTGCTCTCGTCCCGCGCTTCCGCCAAGGCCATTGACCAGCGCGATTCCGCTTTTGCCGCTCGTTTGGCGCTCGGTGTTGCCGCCACGCAGGGTATTTTGGATGAGTTGCTCGATCAGTTTTTGGATAAGCCCAAAAAGGTCGCGCCGCGCGTTCGCATGGCGCTTCGCATCTCGGCCTTCGAGATGCTCTATCTGCATACGCCGGGCCGCGTTGCCGTGAGCCAGGGTGTTGAGCTGGTGCGCAGCGGTGCTAAGTCTGCCGCGGGCCTGGCTAACGCGGTGCTGCACAAGGTTGCGGACAACGTGGAGGATTTTGCCACGGCATCTGACGTGGATGAGTCCGAGCGCCGTTTGGTTCGCCTTTCGCGTTTGATGGGTCTTCCTCGTTGGCTGTGCGCTCGTATTATGGCCTCGTTCGATACGCCCGAGGGCGCGCTCAACTTTGCCGGTAATCTGGCCCCCGCGCCGCTTGCACTGCACGAGAATGCGTTTGCGACCAAGGCCGATCCGTATATCTCGCAGCTCGTTGCGCCTGTCTTCCCGGGCTGCCATGCTCCGGTCGATGCGCAGGTCACGGTTGCATCGGGCGTGTTTGAGCGTGCTGCCGCGGTTGCCTCGGACCTCAACGCTCAGCTTATCGCTACTGCCGCTACACGTCCCGGTCGTTGCCTGGAGATTGGAGCCGGTCGCGGCACCAAGACCTATGTGATGATGTGCCAGGCCAAGCGTGCCGGGTACGAGCGTCAGCATACCGCGCTCGATCTGCACGATCGCAAGTGCGATCAGAATCTCGCACGCCTGCATAAGGCGGGTATAACGGGTGTTCGTACGGTGTCGGGCGATGCCTGCGAGCTCAATGAGGTGCTCACGTCCTTTGACGCGATGCTCGGCGAGCCCGCCCTGTTCGACACGGTGTTTATCGATGCGCCGTGCTCTGGCACCGGCACCATGCGCCGTCATCCCGAGATTCCGTGGCGCCTGACCGAAAAGGATGTGACGGTTGAGCTGCCCAAGCTGCAGCTGACGATGCTCAAGGAGGCTGCTGCGCGCGTGGCTGCCGGCGGTGAGCTCATCTATGCAACGTGCTCGGTCTTCGACGAGGAGAACACGCAGGTCGTGGACGCGTTCCTTGCTTCTCCCGAGGGTGCTGGCTTTAGCGTGGCACCGCTTTCCGAAGCACAGATTCTGCAACTCCCCGAGTTCGATCAGGCCAAGAAGCTCGTATCCGTACGCCAGAACGATCGAGGCCTCTTCCAAAGCGTGCCGGTAAACGCCGATTCCTACGACGGCCACTTCTGCGCCAGACTGGTCCACAAGTAATACGGGCCCAAGGGTAGCTAATTTGGGACGGGGCTTTTTTAACTACCCGGCCTGCAGGGTAGTTAAAAAAGCCCCGTCCCAAATTAGCTACCCATAGAGCAAAGAAGCAGCCCCGCGATCGGCGTTGATCGCGGGGCCGCGTTGTTTCTAGTGGTTGTGCGGGCAGTTGGCGCAGCAGCCGCTGGTGGCGCTGGTGCTGGCGCCGCCGCTTCGTTGGTCGGTGTTGTAGAAACCGCTGCCCTCAAATTTAATGCCGCTGGCCGAGAACGTCTTGGCCGCCGGGGCACCGCAGCTGGGGCACACGACCTCGGGAGTCTCGGACATGGGATGCTCAACCTCAAATACGTTGCCGCAGCTCGAGCACTTGTAATCGTAGCGCGCCATAATACTTCCTTTTCAGCACAAAGCGGGCAGATTACTCTGCCCGCATAAATTCAAACGTCTGTAACTGTACCCTATATCGGGGGTTTTATCACGCTTCGCCCCAGAATCTATGGTTGTTGCGCAGGAGCTGTGCGGTTTTGTCCTCAGCGGCTGCAATGTCCGCCTCGTCTGCCTGCCAGGTCCAGTTGCCCGTGGCCACGCCCGGAACGTTCATGCGCGCGTCGTCGCCAAGCCCCAGGACATCCTGCAGCGGCATCATCACCAGGGGAGCGTCGCTTGCCAGTGCGTCGCTCATCAGCTTGGCCGCCACCTCAACACCGCTCGGTTCATCGCCGCCCGCAAAGGAACGCGTGCACCAACCGGCTAGCGTCGACGTATCGTGCGTCGAGGTGTACAGGATCTTGCCGGGCGTGGGATGCACACCGCAACGAACGTCGTAGTCGCTAAACTCCAGCACGTCCATGCCGGGGAAACCGCAGGTCGAAGCCATGGCACGAACGCCAGGCGTCAGATAGCCCAAGTCCTCGGCGATAAAGTTGAGCGGACCCAGCTCGTCATAGGCGGTCTGGAATAGGTCTTTGCCCGGTCCTGCCAGCCAACGCCCGTCGGCGCAGGCCTTGCCCGCGGGAATGCTGAAATAGCTGTGGAAGCCCAGGAAGTGATCAAGACGCACGCGGTCGTAGAGCGAAAACGCGCGACGCAGGCGATCCATCCACCAGCTATAGCCGTTCTGCTTCATATGGTCCCAGCGGAACGTTGGGTTGCCCCACACCTGACCCTCGGGTGCAAAGTTGTCGGGCGGCGCGCCGGAAATCTCAATCGCCTTGCCGGTTTCGGACAGCCAGAAGTTCTCGGGTTCGCTCCACGCGTCTGCCGAATCGTCGGACACGTACATAGGAATGTCGCCGATAACCTCGATACCCTTCTTGTGCGCGTAGTTCATGAGCTCGCACCAGGCCAGGTCAAAGCGGTACTGCATGTACGCCTGAAGCTCGGCCTCGTTGTGGAAGCGCTTGTCGTCGATTAGATGCTCGTTGTAGCGAGCGACATCTGCCGGCCAATTGTGGCGCGACTCGCCCTCAAAGTACTTTTTGACGGCCATATAGACGCAGTATTTCTCGAGCCAATCGGCATTGCGATGTTTAAACGCTGTGTACAGCGGGTCGGAATCCTCGCCGCCGCGGGCCTTCCAGGTCTCAAAGTCGGCGGCCAGCTCCTCGTGGCTCTCGGGTAGCAGGTCGATATTGCCTGCAAAGGCCGAAGGACCGGCGTATGGGGAGCGGAAGAAGTCCGTGGGGTTGACGGGGAGAACCTGCCAGTAGCGCATACCCATAGCGGCCAGATGGTCGATAAAGCGACGCGTGGGTGCACCGATCGTGCCGGGCTTGCCGTCGTCGGTGGGTACCGAGGTGATATGGCACACGACGCCCGCGCCGTGATCGAGCGGCTCCTGCAGGCGCTGCTCGGCATGGTGATAGATGATCGAAGAGCCCAGCGGATACAGATCGAGCGTGACCGTACCGTTGTGGATCTCGCACTCGTGACCGCTGATCACGTCACTCGCACATTCGCCGAGCGCCGGAATCGTCACACGGTGCGAATTGCGTAGGCTGCGGTTAATGATAACCGTTGCGGACTCGCCATCCTTGCCCGTGCGGTTGTAGGCGAGCACCTCGTCGTTGAGCGCGAAGGCCTTGATTTCGCCGTCGATCATAAATGGCAGTGCGCGGCGTACGGCGGAGGCGTTCTTGACAATAGCCAGCGTGTCGAAGTCGTGCAGCTGGTCCTTAGTCGGCAGGGTGCGGCGGTTGCCCGGATCGGTCAGGCCCTCCAGGCCGTACTCGTCGCCGTAGTAGATCGAAGGTACGCCGGGGAAGGTCATCTGCATGAGCGTGGCGAGCCAAAAACGGCTCTTGGCCAGTCCCATCGAGTTCTCGTCCAGGCGCCATTTGCTGCGCTCGCACTCGGGCAGCTGCGACTCGTCGGGGCCGCCGCCGAGAACCGAGATGATGCGCGGACGGTCGTGGCTCGAAAGCAGATTGAGCGCGCAGGACAATGCCTCGCTCGGGTAGTTTTCGCGCAGGGTCTCGATATCCTCGGCTGCCTGGTAGGCGTTCTTGTAGCCCATCAAAAAGCCGATGACCATGTCGCGGAAGGGGTAATCCATAGCAGAGTCCAGCTCGGAACCCTGCAGGTAGCGGCGCAGATGGCCGTAGCTAATCTTGTTGGAGGCGTCTTCCCAGACTTCGCCGAGCAACAGTGCGTCGGGCTTCTCGGCGAGTACGGCCTTCTTGATCTCGGCCAGGAAGTCGTCAGAAAGCTCGTCGGCGACGTCCAGGCGCCAGCCATGAGCGCCGGCGCGCAGCCATTTGCGGATCACGCCGTCCTTGCCCAGGAGCCTCTCGCGCACCAGCTCGGACTTCTCGTTGATGGCTGGCATGTTGCCCACGCCCCACCAGCAGTCATACGAGCCGTCTTCGTGGAAGGTAAACGCATCGCGCCACGGCGAATCCTCGCTCTGCCAGGCACCCAAACCGGGGTAGTTGCCGTAGCGGTTGAAATAGATCGAGTCGTCGCCCGTGTGGTTGAAGACGCCGTCCAGGATGATGGAGATGCCCAGCTTCTCGGCTGCCTGGCACAGCTCGGTAAAGTCCTGCTCGGTGCCAAGGATCGGGTCGATCTTGGTGTAGTCGGCCGTGTCGTAGCGGTGGTTGCTCGCGGCTTCAAAGATAGGGTTGAGATAGATGGCCGTAAAGCCCAGCTCGGCGATGCGGGGCAGGTCTTCCTGGATGCCCTTGAGCGAGCCGCCGTAGAAGTCCCAGCTCTTGATGGAGCCGTCCTCGGCGCGCTCGTACACGGGCGGCTCGTTCCAGTCCTCGACCATCCGGCGCTGAATGCCCTTGCGCGGTTTTTCGAGTTGGGCCATTGTGCGCTCGCGCCAATGCTCGTCACGGGCGTAGCGGTCGGGGAAGATCTGGTAGAACACCTTGCCCTTGATGGAGTCCGGTGTCTGGAAGCTGGGCTCGTAAACGGTCAGCTGCCAGCTTTCGCCCTCCTGCCAGCTGACCACGCCGCAGTTGTCCGGCCCGCGGACGATGCGGCGGAAATCGGTGTACAGGTCAAAGTGGTAAAAGTACAGACCCGGCGTGGTGGGGGCGATGGTAAAGGTAAAGTGGTTCTGCTGGGGTGTCTGGCCCGCGAACTCCATGCGGTAATGCACGGGAGCCTCGCGGTCCTTGGTCAGCACCAGGTGGGGGTCCACATAGCCCAGGGATTCCGGGACCGTCAGGCGAAAAGTGACCTCTTGCCCGGCAGGCACCGCGCCAAAAGGCGTTTTGCAGGCGGTATCCAGGCTGTTGTAATAGGTGTGAGACATAGTTGTCCTCGCTTTGGATAATAAAAAACCGTACCCCTCACGGGGCACGGCAAAAATCAAAAGATATGATTATTTGACGGGAGCAGCACCCCAGATGTCGCGCGCATAATCCATGATGGAACGGTCGGCGCTGAAGATACCGGCGTTGGCGATGTTCTTCAGGCTCATGTGATTCCACTTCTGCTTGTCGCGGTACAGCTGCTGCAGGTCGTGCTGGGCACGGCGGTAATCCTTGAAGTCGGCCATGACCATGTACGGGTCAGCATTGCGCAGGTTGCTGGTGACCTCGCTGAAGTTTTCGCCGTTCCAGCCCTTCTCCAGGAAGTCCAGCACGGCCATCGCGGTGTTGTCGCCGTT
>URWC01000107.1 GCA_900551555.1 uncultured Collinsella sp.
GGTTCGTCATCCATTATAATATGCCCAAGGATCTGGAGAGCTATTATCAGGAGGCGGGCCGCGCGGGCCGTGACGGGGAGCCAGCCCGCTGCACCCTGCTCTATTCCGGCACCGATGTGCGCACCATCCGGTTCTTCATCGACAAGGAGATGGAGGCTGACAACGGCCTGCCTGCGGATGTCAAGGCCGAAGCGGCACGCAAGGCAGAGGAACGGCTCAAGTACATGACCTTCTACTCCACCACGCCGCGCTGCCTGCGGGGGTATCTGCTGAGCTACTTCGGCGAGGCCGCGCCCCAGAAGTGCGAGAACTGTTCCAACTGTCTGCTGGCAGCACAGGCCGCCGAACAGGTGGAGGAGCAGGCGGCACAAGCCCGCCAGCGTGCCGCGGCCAGTGCGAAGCGGCTGGCCTCGGCCTCCCGCCGCCGTGCCGACGAGGATGCCCTCAGCGAAGCGGACGAGAAGCTGCTGGCGGCCCTCTATGCCCTGCGCAAGCGGCTGGCCGCAAAGCAGAAGCTCCCTGCCTATATGGTGTTCAACGATTCCACCCTCCGCCAGATGGCACTGAAAAAGCCCCTGAGCGTGGAGGAACTGCTCAATATCCCCGGTGTGGGCGAGAAAAAGGCCGCCCGCTATGGGCAGGAGATCCTCAGTGTCATCGAGGATATGGTTTCATCCCGTTAAATGACAAAGCGCCCGATTTTCCACTCGCTCTGCGTAGAGTGTGGAAAATCGGGCGTTGTTTTATTGCATGAAAGTGTATTGCTATGCCAAGGGCTCCCTTACCAGGGGGCCTGGCGCGCGTCAGCGCGACTGAGAGGTTTACATCGTGTGTGTCGCAAAGACTTTTTCGTCCTCCCACCAGACGGGGGCCTTTGCGGCAAGGCTCTTGGGTACATCCAGAAGCCGCTGGTTGGAGCTGCCCCGGAAGCGCAGGGAGATATCATGCTGGGCTTCCACAAAGCGGCCGTCCACCAGAACATCCAGCAGGCTCAGCAGCTCATCGGTGACCTCACAGCGGGCCGGGCAGGGAACACTGCCGGTCAGCTGCTCCCAGGTGTAGCCGGAATAGCACCAGACGCTCTTATTCGGGTACAGCGCCCTGAAGTTGCGGACGAAGGGCAGCAGTTCCCGCTGATTCTCCGGCTCAAAAGGCTCACCGCCCAGCAGGGAGATGCCTGCAATATAGTCGGGCTGGCAGGATGCAAAGATCTCGTTGCGCACAGCTTTGTCGAAAGGCTGACCGTACCCGAAATCCCATGCTACCTCGTTGAAGCAGCCCGGGCAGTGGTGCCTGCAGCCCGAAACAAAGATGCTGGTGCGCACCCCCGGCCCATTGGCAATGTCGTAATACTTGATTGTTGCGTAATTCATAGATAAAACTCCATATAAAAAGCTCCCCCTCTCGGGGGAGCTGTCAATGCGAAGCGTTGACTGAGAGGGTTACAGATGCAGCACCCGATCCTTGATCTCCTGTGTCCGGCCCTGGTTCCAGAACTGGGTGCCGATATAACCGCAGGTGCGGCGGGCAACGTTCAACTTGTTCTGGTCACGGTTGCCGCACTTGGGGCACTCCCACACCAGCTTGCCGTCATCCTCCACGATCTTGATCTCTCCGTCGTAGCCGCAGCACTGGCAGTAATCGGACTTGGTGTTCAGCTCGGCGTACATGATGTTATCATAGATGAACTGCAGCACGCTTATCACGGCCTCCAGATTGTCCTGCATGTTGGGCACTTCCACATAGCTGATAGCACCGCCCGGGGACAGCTCCTGGAACTCGCTCTCAAACTTGAGCTTGGTAAAGGCATCAATGGGCTCCGAAACATGGACGTGGTAGCTGTTGGTGATATAGTTCTTATCGGTGATGCCGGGCACGATGCCGAACCGCTTCTGCAGGCACTTGGCAAACTTGTAGGTGGTGGATTCCAGCGGGGTGCCGTAGAGAGAGTAATCCATGTTCTCGGCCTTCTTCCACTCGGTGCACTTGTCGTTCATGTGCTGCATCACGCTCAGGGCAAAGGGTTTGGCACCGGCATCGGTGTGGCTCTTGCCGGTCATATACTTCACACACTCATACAGACCGGCGTAGCCCAGGCTGATGGTGGAGTAGCCGCCAAAGAGCAGCTTGTCGATCTTCTCGCCCTTCTTCAGGCGGGCCAGTGCGCCGTACTGCCACAGAATGGGGGCGGCATCGCTGGGGGTGCCCATCAGACGCTGATGGCGGGCCTGCAGTGCCTTGTGGCAGAGAGCCAGGCGTTCGTCAAAGATCTTCCAGAACTTCTCGAAGTTGCCGCCGGAGGAAAGGGCTACATCCACCAGATTGATGGTGACAACACCCTGATTGAAGCGACCGTAGTATTTGGGCTTGCCGGTCTCGGGGTCCACATAGGGGGTCAGGAAGCTGCGGCAGCCCATGCAGGTGTAGCAGTGGCCCTCACCGTTTTTGTCCACCTTGAGCTCAAGCATCTTCTTTTCGGAGATGTAGTCGGGCACCATCCGCTTGGCAGTGCACTTGGCAGCCAATTCGGTCAGGTAATAATAAGGAGTGCCGGGGCGGATGTTGTCCTCTTCCAGCACATAGATCAGTTTGGGGAAGGCGGGGGTGATCCAGACACCGGCCTCGTTCTTCACGCCCTGATAGCGCTGACGGATGGTCTCCTCGATGATGATGGCAAGGTCGGCCTTTTCCTGCGGGTTGCGGGCTTCTCCCAGATACATGAACACGGTGATGAAGGGGGCCTGACCGTTGGTGGTCATCAGAGTCACGACCTGATACTGGATGGTCTGGACACCGCGGTTGATCTCGTTGCGCAGGCGGCGCTCCACGATCTCCTTCTTGCGCTCCGGGGTAACGTCCAGCCCTTCCATCTCCGCCTCGACCTCAGCGGCGATCTTCTTGCGGGAGACATCCACAAAGGGAGCCAGATGGGTCAGGCTGATGCTCTGGCCGCCGTACTGGTTGGATGCCACCTGCGCAATGATCTGGGTGGCAATGTTGCAGGCGGTGGAAAAGCTGTGGGGCTTTTCAATATAGGTGCCGGAGATCACGGTGCCGTTCTGCAGCATATCTTCCAGGTTGACCAGATCGCAGTTGTGCATGTGCTGCGCAAAGTAGTCGGAATCATGGAAGTGGATCAGGCCCTCATTGTGTGCCTTGACGATCTCCGGGTCCAGCAGCAGGCGGGCGGTCAGATCCTTGGAGATCTCGCCGGCCATGTAGTCGCGCTGGACGGAATTGACGGTCGGGTTCTTGTTGGAGTTCTCCTGCTTGACCTCTTCGTTGTTGCACTCGATGAGCGACAGGATCTTGTCATCGGTCGTATTCTTCTGGCGCTTCAGGCTCTGAACATAGCGATAGATGATGTAGTGACGGGCGACCTCGTAGCAGTCGAGACGCATGATCTCGTCCTCGACCAGATCCTGGATCTCCTCGACCGAAACGGTGTGGCCGGCATTCTCGCATGCCTCGGCGACATTCTGTGCCGCATAGATCACCTGGCGGTCGGTAAGGCGAGAGCCCTCCTCAACCTCCAAGTTTGCAGCACGGATGGCATTGACGATCTTATCGATGTCAAAGACAACCTCGGTGCCGCTGCGCTTGATGATCTTCATCCTCTTGCCTCTTTCGCGTCGAAATCTCATTGCGCTTCAGAGCCAAACGATGCCCGGCAGAGCTTACCCCTGCCTTGCGGCGCCGTCGCGCAATCTGTGTTCTCGATAAACCATAAGTCCTCATGCGGACAATCCTTGCAGCCGATCAAGCGGCTCAAAGATCTGTCCGAATGGGGTGAGTAAGGTCTTCGTTCTCTGTCCGCCATCTATCATACGACAAAGACGCATCTATATCCTGTATTCTTTTTTTAGGTCAAACACAACATATAGTGTTTTAGCAGGTCAAGGCAATTAGTCTATTTGCAGACGCATTAAAAACGAGGGGTCTTTGGCAAGTCGGTAAAACGTTACCAGCACGGCTACCTGCATGGCAGTTATAAAACCCCCTTAGTCAAGCCGCCGACAAATCCTACCAAAACTAAGCCGCTCACGCCAAAAGAATCCAAAAGATAATGCTTGACCAACATGTTGCGGTCTCGCCATGCCGAGCTCCATCGCCCACGGCATGAACCAATGAAAGATTCTTGTATGCACCCAAAGGATTTGAGGGTCCTCTCGGACGACCATTGAAAAGCATTCCAGAAGATCAAAAACTTCGAAATTTGGTGGCGTATTTGGTGGCGCGCTTGGTGGCATAAAACAAAACAGCCCAGAGGCATAGCCTCTGAGCTGCGAACATTTGGTGGGCGTTAGAAGATTTGAACTTCTGACCTCTTCCGTGTCAGGGAAGCGCTCTCCCCCTGAGCTAAACGCCCAAATGGAGCGGACAACGGGGCTCGAACCCGCGACCCCAACCTTGGCAAGGTTGTGCTCTACCAACTGAGCCATGTCCGCTTACGGGGATTAATTTTACGTGATACACGCATCCTATGCAAGAACTTTTTTTTGAAAAGTTTTACGATGCCCTCGTGAACCTCGTGAAGGCATCGGCCGCCACGGAAGACGCAAGCAAACGTGGGCTCGCAGCAAGATACCCCTACATCTCGTCGAGCATAATCCAGGCCGAGCTGTCCTGCGCGAGCTTGCCGTCTGCGAGCGGTGATGAAGTGAGCAGGACCTTGCCCGCCGGCAGCTCCACAGGCGCTGCGCCGAAATTCGTCACACATGCCCAGCCATTGTCACGGCGATAGGCGATGACGCCGCCCTCGGCACCCTCGGCACCATCCGCAAGACCGGTGCATCCGTCAAGATCGAGCCATGCAAGGTCGTTGGCACAACCGCGCAACTTGCGCCGCAGCCCAAGGGCGTCGCGATAGAGCGTAAGCATCGATGCCGGATCAGCCTCTTCCCTATCGACAGCGTAGTCGGAAAACCACGCGGGCTGCGGCAGATGAGGCGCCGCATCGGCGCCCGCCGGCGAAAAACCAAACGATCCGCCCTGCGCGGGATCGTCCGCCGACGCCCACGGCAGGGGAACACGGCAGCCGTCGCGCCCCTTCTCGCGCTTCGGTCCGTGCGTATTGGTCGCGTTAGGGTCTTCGAGCGCAGCCCACGGGATATCCGCTACCTCAAAAAGGCCGAGCTCCTCGCCCTGATACACGTATGCTGAGCCCGGAAGCGCCAGCTCAAGCAAAAGGGCCGCCCGCGCGCGGCGCTCGCCGAGCTCACGGTTCTCGTCATAAGACGACCCATCGCGCAAAAGCCAGTCGAGTGCGATCTGGTGGTAGCGCGTCGCCTTGATCTGCGGCAGAGCATAGCGCGTCGCCACGCGCGGCACGTCGTGGTTGGAGAGCACCCAGGTCGAGGCGGAATCGGACTCGACGGCAGCCTTCAAGCCCTCCTCGATTGCGGTATGCATGTCGTCATAGGTCCAAGTAGCCTTGGCGAACTCAAAGTTGAACGTCTGCCCGAGCTCGCTGGGACGAGCGTAGAGATACTGGCGCTCGGGCAGCACCCACGCCTCGGCAACGGCACTGCGCGGCGGATCATAACGGTCGAACACGCGGCGCCACTCGCGATAGATCTCGTGGACCTCGTTGCGGTCCCACAGCGGATGGGTTCCGTCGTCAACCATGTCATCGCCCTCGGCGAGATGCCAACGGTCGAGATCATCGCGATCGAGGTCCTTGGCGAGACCATGAGCCACATCGATACGGAAGCCATCGACGCCCCGATCGCTCCAAAACGCGAGGACGTCACAAAAGAATGTGTGGACCTCGGGGCATGACCAGTCAAAGTCGGGCTGCTCGGGCGTAAACATATGCAGATACCACTGACCGTCCGCAACACGCGTCCAGGCGGGGCCACCAAAGTTGGCATTCCAATTGGTAGGAGGCAGCTCGCCATGCTCGCCTCGACCGTCGCGGAAGATGTAACGGGCGCGCTCAGGCGATCCGGGACCGGCGGCAAGAGCGGCTTTGAACCAAGGGTGCTGATCGGATGAGTGGTTGGGCACGATGTCGACGATTACCTTGATGTCGCGCTCGTGGGCAGCAGCGACCATATCATCGAAGTCGTCAAGCGATCCGAGACGCGGGTCGACATCGCAGTAGTCCGCCACGTCATAGCCGCCGTCGACAAGCGGCGATGGATAGAACGGGCTCAGCCATATGGCCTCGATGCCCAGCCGCTCAAGATAGTCCATCTGCTGGGTAATGCCCGCGATATCGCCCAGACCCGAACCGGTCGAATCCTTAAACGAGCGCGGGTAAATCTGATAGATCGCGGCATCGGACATCCATGAACGCGAAGAGTTTTTTTCTGTAGCCATGGGGCGCGTCTCCCTTGCAACGAGATTTTGTGAGACGACCACGATGATACGCCCAAGGCAGACAATCGCGGCAAACAACGCCACACCCACGCCCCAAAAATGCTCGCTCCCTCTCGGGTTCGAGCCCAAGGGGCGGGTTGACCAATTAGGCGAAAGAATGGAAGACTCACTCTCCCGGCCGCGACAGCGAGCGGGCTCCGGGTGGCCCAGGTTGCCGCGAAAGAGGAGGGAAGCGTACTTTATGTACGCGACCGACGATTGAGGGGCAAGATGGGGTGCCCGGA
>URWC01000108.1 GCA_900551555.1 uncultured Collinsella sp.
ACCAGTGCCACATTGACGACAGCGGCCAGAGGATTTCCGCACACAAATTCCAAAAACGAGTCCGCCCCGCTGGTAAACGCCTTGTGGTTAAACAGCTCCACCACCAGTGTCAGTACCACCGCCAGCAAAAAGACATACAGGAACGCCCTGCGTTCCTGCGGATGCCCGGCATCCGGAGCAGCGGGGGATTTCTGTGCAAGTTTCATGGTAGGGTATACTCCTTTTCTGTATTTCGTTCCAATCTTCCAATCTATTTTCATTCCAATTAGAGATTGATTATAGACCTTTGTTGTGAACGATTCTACCGGTTTCTAACTTTTTCTTTCGTTATTTTTTACAAACTTTTGCATTTGTTCCCCTGCATTCGCCGTATCTTCCCCAGCTTTCGGCTTTTTACCCCGCCATTTGTTGACAAATTTCCTGTTTGCTCCGTTTAAAATGCCCTCCTGCCGCCTTAGGCAGGACAACGAAAAGGACCACGGGCAAAACCCGTGGTCCTTTTATTTCAGGGGGGAGAGACTCTTACTCAGAGTACATGGTCTTCAGCTTCAGCAGGTGCTGATAGCGGTCCATGGCGGCCTGCTCGTTCTCCTTGAAGAGCTCCTCGGCGCGCTCGGGGAAGGAACGCGTCAGCGAAGCGTAACGGGCCTCGTTCATCAGGAACTCCTGATAGCCGCCCGCGGGCTCCTTGGAATCGAGCGAGAACTTCTTGCCGGCAGCAGCCTCGGGGTTGAAGCGGAAGAGGTTCCAGTAACCGCACTCGACGGCCTTCTTCATCTCGGCCTGGCAGTTCTGCATGCCGCCCTTCTTGATGGAGTGCATCTCGCAGGGGCTGTAGCCGATGATGAGGGACGGGCCGTCGTAGGCCTCGGCCTCGTGGATGGCCTTGAGGGTCTGAGCCGGGTTGGCGCCCATGGCGACCTGCGCCACGTAGACGTAGCCGTAGCTCATGGCGATCTCGGCCAAAGACTTCTTCTTGGTCACCTTACCGGCAGCGGCGAACTGAGCGACCTGGCCCAGGTTCGAGGCCTTGGAGGCCTGACCACCGGTGTTGGAGTAGACCTCGGTGTCGAAGACGAAGACGTTGACGTTGTGGCCGGAAGCCAGGACGTGGTCCAGGCCACCGAAGCCGATGTCGTAGGCCCAGCCGTCGCCGCCGAAGATCCAGAAGGACTTCTTGGTGAGGTAAGCCTTGTCGGCGAGGATCGCCTTGGAAGCGTCGCAGCCGCACTTCTCGAGCTCGGCAACGTAGGCAGCGGCAGCGGTCTTGGAGGCCTCGGCGTCGTTGACGGAGTCGATCCAAGCCTGGCCGGCGGCCTTGAGCTCATCGGACGGACCATCGGCAGCGATGATGTCCTGGGTAGCGGCGATCAGCTTGTGCTGAACGGCCTCATAGCCAACGGCCATGCCCAGACCGTGCTCGGCATTGTCCTCGAACAGGGAGTTGTTCCACGCCGGGCCGTGACCGTCCTTGTCCTTGCAGTAAGGAGCGGTGGCAGCGGGGTTGCCCCAAATGGAGGAGCAGCCGGTGGCGTTGGAGATGAACATGCGGTCGCCGGCAACCTGGGTCACCAGACGTGCATAGGCGGTCTCAGCGCAGCCGGCGCAGGAGCCGGAGAACTCCAGGTAGGGCTGCTTAAACTGGCTGCCCTTGACGTTGGCCGCGATGAGCTCCTTCTTCTCGGAGACGTTCTCGACCATGTAGTCCCAAACGGGCTGCTGGTCCATCTCCTGCTCGGTGGGAACCATCTCGAGGGCGCCCTTGGGGCAGACCTTGACGCAGTTGGTGCAACCCATGCAGTCGAGCGGGGACACAGCCATGGTGAACTTCATGCCCTTGGCCTTGGGGCCCATGGCGTCGAGCGTGCGGGTAGCCTCGGGCGCGGCGGCAGCCTCGTCCTCGGTCATCGCGAACGGACGGATGGTGGCATGCGGGCACACGTAGGCGCACTGGTTGCACTGGATGCACTTGGTCTCGTCCCAGTGGGGAACGACCACGGCGACGCCGCGCTTCTCGTATGCGGAGGCGCCCAGCTCAAACTGGCCATCGGCGCAATCGACGAAGGCGGAAACGGGCAGGCTGTCGCCGTCCATGCGATCGATGGGCTCGAGCAGGTTCTTGACCTGCTGGGCGATAGCGGACTTGGTCTCCTCGGAGAGCTCGACGGGAGCGGCATCCTCGGCGGTAGCCCAGTCGGCCGGAACCTCAAACTTACGGAAGGCGGTAGCGCCGGCATCGATGGCCTTGTGGTTGGCGTCGACGATAGCCTGGCCCTTCTTCATGTAGGACTTGGTAGCCGCGTCCTTCATGTACTGCAGGGCGTCCTCGGCGGGCAGGACCTTGGCCAGCGCGAAGAAGGCGGACTGGAGCACCGTGTTGGTGCGCTTGCCCATGCCGACCTTGGCGGCCAGGTCGATAGCGTCAATCAGGTAAACGTTGACGTTGTTGTTCGCGATGTAGCGCTTGGCCACGGCGGGCATGTGCTCGGCGAACTCCTCGTCGCTCCACTGGCAGTTGACCAGGAAGGTGCCGCCCGGCTTGACGTCGCGGACCATCTTGAAGCCCTTAACGATGTAGCTGGGGTTATGGCAGGCGACAAAGTCGGCCTTGGTCACGTAGTACGGCGAGCGAATCGGGGAATCACCAAAGCGCAGGTGCGAGACGGTGACGCCGCCGGTCTTCTTGGAGTCGTACTGGAAGTAGGCCTGGACGTACTTGTCGGTGTGGTCGCCGATGATCTTAATCGAGTTCTTGTTGGCGCCGACGGTACCGTCGCCACCCAGACCCCAGAACTTGCACTCGATGGTGCCGGGGGCTGCGGTGTTGGGCGTATCCTCGGCCTCGGGCAGGCTCAGGTTGGTCACGTCATCGACAATGCCGATGGTGAACTCGCGCTTGGGCTCGTCCTTCTTGAGCTCCTCGAAGACAGCGAACGCGGACGCGGGAGGCGTGTCCTTGCTGCCCAGGCCATAGCGGCCGCCGACGACCTTGATGCCCGTCTTGCCGGCCTCGTAGAGAGCGGAGACGACGTCCTGGTAGAGCGGCTCGCCGATGGAACCCGGCTCCTTGGTACGGTCCATGACGGCGATCTTCTGGACGGTCTCGGGGAGAACGTCGACAAAGTGCTTGATGGAGAACGGACGGAACAGGCGAACCTTGACCAGGCCGACCTTCTCGCCGTGAGCGTTGAGGTAGTCGATGACTTCCTCGAGCACGTCGCAGAAGGAGCCCATGCACACGACGACGCGGTCGGCATCGGGAGCGCCGTAGTAGTTGAACAGGCCGTAATCGGTGCCGAGCTTCTCGTTGATCTTCTTCATGTAGCCCTCGACGACGGCGGGAAGCTCGTCGTAGACCTTGTTGCAGGCCTCGCGGTTCTGGAAGAAGATGTCGCCGTTCTCGTGGCTACCGCGGGTATGCGGGTGCTCAGGGTTGAGCGCGTGATCGCGGAAAGCCTGGACGGCGTCCATGTCGCACATCTCGGCCAGATCCTTGTAGTCCCACATGGCGACCTTCTGGATCTCGTGGCTGGTGCGGAAGCCGTCGAAGAAGTTAAGGAACGGGGTCTTGCCCTCGATGGCGGCAAGGTGAGCCACCGGCGAGAGGTCCATGACCTCCTGGACGTTGCCCTCGGCGAGCATGGCGAAACCGGTCTGGCGGCAGGCCATGACGTCGGAGTGATCACCAAAGATGTTCAGGGCGTGCGAAGCGACGCAACGCGCGGAGACGTGGAAGACGCCCGGGAGCTGCTCGCCCGCGATCTTGTACATGTTCGGGATCATCAGGAGCAGGCCCTGGGAAGCCGTGTAGGTGGTGGTCAGAGCACCGGCGCCCAGCGAACCGTGAACGGTACCGGCTGCACCTGCCTCGGACTCCATCTCGACGACCTTGACCGGGGTGCCGAAGATGTTCTTGCGACCCTGGGCCGCCCACTGGTCGACATGGTCGGCCATCGGGCTGGACGGCGTAATGGGATAGATTCCCGCTACCTCGGTGTACGCATACGAAACATATGCGGCCGCCTCGTTGCCGTCCATAGACTTAAACTTACGCGCCATATACCCCTCTCCTCTCATATAGGTATACAGGCCCCGGCGATCGCCGGGATGTTGGCGTGATGGGATTTACGCTGTTGCTTCCAATCATCTGGCAGGCAGGCTCAGCAGCAGGTACATGGCGTGGAGAGAAGACATGCCGAGGCGAGGGGCAGCTGATGCGCCCTACAGGCCCGACCGCCCGTCTTGCACATGACCGAGCGCCGCAAAGGCCGCATGCCGGATGCTCCCGGGCACGCCCCGGCGATGGGAAGCGCCCGCAACGGAAATCCGCATGCGGGTTTATTGTACCCCGCCTTCAAGTGTAATTTCGGCAAATATAGGCGGGCGGTAAAGGTTTACCTTGGGTGACTGCCAAGGGCCAAAATGGCCTCTCCATCCCCAGGCGACCGGCTCTGGCGCGCCGAGGAGTGTCCCCAAGTGCCGGCAGAAAAGGAACGTCCCTATCTGCCGGCTAGAGAGCACCGAAGAGGATGGCGTAGGTAGTGGATTCGCCGAGCTTGAGCTCGTCGCCGGGATTGAGTTGGGCGGAACGGCCGGGCTCGACCTGAATGCAGACGCGCGTGGCCCCGTTTACCACCACGGTTCCGTTGGTGGACGACAAGTCCTCGACGTGCCAGATATTTTGAGCATCGCACCAGATATGGGCATGGCGGGCCGAGACATCGTCGCCGACGTCGGTAATATCGCCCTCACCAGTGGCCAGCGCGCCAATCTCAACACCCTGCTCACTCGGCTGAATCCAGCGCGGGGCGCTCACGACAAAACTGTTTTGCACGCGCAGCAAGCCCAAGGGGTGCGCCGGGGCGGGTTCGCGTTCGCCCGCAGTCAGCGACATGCCAAGCGAACGCGGCGTGGATGTGCCTCCGCCACAGGTCGCGTGTGCGTAGTCGATGGCATAGTTCACCGAGGACCGCACATCCGCCGAACAACCGACGGCGACAAACAGCACCAGCACGGCCTCGGCGCGCTCGGCGGGCATGAGTTCCGCCGCCTGGGACAGGCGATCGAGCGCGTTGCGATAGAGATTCGTGTCCTGGTGGCACTCTTCGAGCGCGCGTACCATCGGTTCACCTGCAGGACCGCACACCATATTGATCACAGCCGTGGAGTCCATGGGATTGCGCTGGCGCAGGGCCAGTTGCGACATAATACGCGCAGCCGAGGTACCGTATTCGGCAAAGTAGCGCTGCTGAAGCGTGCCGACCGGCGCGCGAACGATAAAGCGGGAAACCCAAGAGCGATCGGCGGCTCGGCTCTGCGGGCTGCGGCCGTCGGCGAGCGGACGGGACGAAAGCACCAAGCCGCACAGCTCGATATGGCTCAGATGCGCTGCGCGCTTAAAGATGTCAAACATGGCCCCGCATGGGGTGAGCTCAACTTGAGATGCCATGACCTAGGCCTCCTTGGTCGTAGAAATAGAATCGGACGATACTTCGACAGGTCCGCCAAAAGTACGGGCAGCTGCGGCTCCACCGGCAAGCGGAGTCGCCATCTGGGCTTTTGTGCGTCGCGGTGCCGAAACGGGAAGTTCAAAGGCAAAGCCCATCGCAAGCAAAAACCACGTAAGCGTATAGGTTGCAACCAGAGCGGCAACAAGGCCGCCCATCACGGCGCGTTGGGAAAATACGCTACATGCAGCCACAACCAGCACCGGAACCTCGCAGGCAGAAAGCGCAAGCACACCCTGCAGGAAGCCCGAGCGCCGATCGCGCGCAAGTGCCCCCGCGGCAACGCCGGCTATGCCTGGCAGCGCCAACGCCAGTGCGGCAATAATACTCGGTAGCGACCCAGACCACACGAGCGATCCCAAAGTCGCCGTCACGCGAGCGCCCGACGCCAGCAGCGCGGCCGAAACCACGACCACAGCCCAAACCACGCCACAGACGACCGTCGCGCCGACCATCAGCGCGCGACGAACCACGCGGCCAGACGCATCCATGGGGCACGGCGTGAGCGGCTCGCCGCGGAGCGAACGACCGACATTTTGCGCATAGTGGTCACAAAACGCCGAGAGCGCCGCCTCGACCGCCGCCGGCTCGGGACGATCTTTTTGATGGCTGGACAGACAGGCCATCACCACGTCGAACAGCTGGGCATCGACAAACGCCAGCGCATCGCGTAGCTCTTCGGAATCCGGCTCAAGCCCTAGCTGCTGGGCCTGCTCGGCCGCGGCGAGCGCCACATCGGGCTCACGACGAAGCAGCTGAGTCAAATCACAACCGGGCGCATGGGCACCAATAGGATAGTCGGGCCGCGTGTCCATCTTGAGACGGTAGGGGCTCGCGATGTCGCGCGTCTTTTTGCGCGGACCCGAGGCACCCGAAGTACTCGGCGCGGCTTCGTATGGCGCGACGCCGGCAATGAGCTCGTAAACCGTGCTTGCCGCGGCGTATACGTCAATCGCCGGCGACATACGCAAAGCGCGCAGGTCGGGAATATCGTCGGTGAGCATCTCGGGCGGGGCATAGGCAACCGTCGCGCGACGCAGCGTGGCATAACGCTCCGTAAACGACGCCTTGCCGCCGGTACCGG
>URWC01000109.1 GCA_900551555.1 uncultured Collinsella sp.
CATGCCCCGCCTCTTACACCACATCTCTGCGCGCTACCCCTACAACCCCCTAAAGCAGCCAACCTGACTGGTTTAAGGCGTATTGGAGCCAATTTTAATGAACATACTAAAGGCTATGTTCATTATCTTTTAGGATGTAAATGCTATTCACTTAGCAACAGTACTCATATTTGGCATTTTTTGTCCATTGCTATATAACTAACACCCTATAGCAGACAAAAAACAGGCCGCAGCCCATCGCTGCGGCCTGTTCGGAAGCAAAAGTGGGCGTTAAGCGCTGTAGCCCATCGCCTGCAGAACAAACATGACGACCGTGAGCACCGTAATCACACCGATAGTCGCCCAAGTGAGCACATTCCACACGCGGCCGTTGCGGTTGGCACCCATAATGTGACGGTCGGCTGCGATAACCACCTGGAACACCAGAACCACGGGCAACAGCACACCATTGATGACCTGTGAGGTCATCATAATCTGAAACAGATCGACGCCGGGCATAAGCACCAGCACGGCAGAGATACCGATGATGGCCGTAATGATGCCGCGATAGACCGGGGCCTCGTCCCAGCTGCGGTCGGCACCGCGCTCCCAGCCAAATGCCTCGCAGATAGCGCTCGACGTAACGCCCGGCAGCACGCAGGCAGCCAAGAAGCTCGCCGCGACCAGGCCCGAGGCAAACAGCACCGTGGACCACTGGCCCGCAATAGGCTCCAGCGCGCGGGCAGCATCGGCGGCATCGCTAATCTGAATACCCGCCGGGAACAACACCGTACCGGTCGTGATGATAATAAAGCCGGCAATGACATCGGCGGCAAGCGAGCCGCTCACGGTATCGATGCGCTGCAGCACGATATCGTCCTCGCCCGCGTTCTTATCGACCACGTTGTTCTGCGCCAAGAAAATCATCCACGGCGCGATGGTGGTACCGATCGTTGCGACCACGAGCGACACGTAGCTGGGATCATTTTGAATGTTAGGCACGACCAGGTCGACCGCGACCTCACCCCAGTTGGGGCCAGCCATAAACGCGGCGACAATATAGGTCACGAACACGCAGCTCACCAGCAGCAGAATCTTCTCGATGCGCTGGAAACTACCCGACATGGTAAGCATCCACACCAGCAGCGCTACCAACGGCACCGAGATGCTCGCCGGCACGCCAAAGAGAGCAAGGCCGCTGGCGATGCCCGCGAACTCCGAAATGGTCACAGCCGTGTTGGCGATCAACAGCGCCGCCATAGCAAGTACACTCTTGCGCACGCCAAAGCGCTCGCGAATGAGCGATGCCAGGCCCTTGCCCGTGACGCAGCCGCAGCGCGCCGCGGTCTCCTGCGTCACGATGAGCAGCACAGTCATGACGGGAAGCATCCAGAGCATCTTGTAGCCATAGCTGGCGCCCGCACTGGAATACGTTGCAATGCCGCCGGCGTCATTGCCCGAAAGCGCCGCCAGCAGACCGGGACCCATAGCGCCAAAGATGGCCGCGATGGTCAACTTTTGCTTGGTGCCCGACTTTTGCTTGGTATTTTGCACGCGACCACCTAACCCATGACCGACATGGTGAGCAGCACCGCAGCGGCGCAGTACGCTATGCACGAGATCATGACGGCAATAACGTTCATGGCGGTGCCCGACGTGTTGAGGTCATGCTCGTCACGCCAGAACAGCACCATCAGGTAAATCACGGCGCTCATGTTGCCGACCAGGCAAATGATGGCAGCGATATTAAAGCACCCGGTAAAGAGTTGCTCCTCAAACATGGGCGCATCGGGGAACGCGGCGGTGCGCACCAGCTGGGCGCACAGGTAGGTCACGAGTGACAGGATCAGGCCCATGCCCGTGCTCTGGAAGAAGAACCCCAGATACGGCTTGGGCTCGTCGTCGTGACCGTCATACTCCAGGAAGTAGTTCTTGACGAACGACACCATGCGCGAGGCCGCCAGCAGCACGAGCGGCATGGCGCACATGGGGAACACCACCAGATGTGCGGAGCCGAGCGCCGTCCCCAGCACGGTCGCCATGATGCACGACGCGATGCCCCATACAACAACCCAGTACTGGCGATGCACAAACCAGCTGAGCACGTTCGTCGAGTCGTCCGACGCGCTATCGCCCGAGCCGACACCGGCGATCTGCAGGTCCTCCTGATGCTCCTCGGCGATAACGTCCATGGCGTCGTCGAAGGTCACGATACCCAGGATATGCCGGTTCTCGTCGCAGACAGGGATGGCAACCAGGTCGTACTTGGTCATCTCGTCCGTCACGTCTTCCTGGTCCTCGTCGGGCGACACGTAGACCAGATCGCGATAGGCAAGCTGGCCCAGCGTGGCGTCGCGGTCGGCCACGATCAGCGTGCGCAGCGAAAGCACACCCGTCAGCATGCCGCTCGGGTCCTCGGTATAGACGTAATAGACGCTCTCAAAGTCCTCGTCGAGCTTGCGAATCGCCTCGATGGCATCGCCGACCGTCGCCGTGGCGGGCAGGGAGACAAACTCCGAGGTCATGATGCGGCCGGCGGTGTTGTCCTCGTAGCCCAGCAGATTACGAATCGCCTTCTCCTCCTTGACGCCCATCAGGCGCAGGAGCTTCTCGGCCTTCTCATAATCGAGCTCGTCGATCAGGTCGGCAGCGTCGTCCGGGTCCATCATGGCCAGCATCGACGATGCGTCCGTGTCGGACAGGCCCTCGAGCATCTCGGTCATAAGCTCGTCGTCATCGAACTCCGAGATGGCCTCGGCGGCTTGGGCAGTATCGAGCTGCGCAAACACCTGCGCGCGTAGGCGCGGGTCGAGCTGCTCGATAATGTCGGCGATGTCGGCAGGGTGCAGCTCGCCGAGCGTCTTGTGCGACACCGAGAGTTGAATGTTCTTGGTCGAGCGGTCGAGCAGGTCCATGTAGGACCAAGCGATGATGTCCTCACTGAGCGGCTTGCCCAGGTGCTTCATAAAGCCTTCGACGATATGCTCGAGCGCGGGGCTGATGGCGCGTAGCAGACCGCGAGCACCGACCTCGGCGCCCAGCAGGCGCAGCTGGTTTTCGCCCGACATGGAAAACTTGATGTCGTTTACGCGCACGACCTTCATGCCCTGCGTGTCGACAATCTGCTTGTTGAGCACGTCGCGGGCAAGCAGGAGTTCGGTCGGCTGCAGGTACGAAAAACGGATTTCGGTGGCCGACGTCTTAAGGTGTACGCCCGTCTCGTCGATACGGTCGACCCATTTGCGCCAGCTGATCATAAACGGCGTCTTGCCGGGTCCGCGGAACGCGAGCGACGTCACGTGCGGAAAAACTTCGCCGGTAGCAATACCAAAATCGTTGACCACGCCGAGCTTTTCGCCGTCGACGTCCAAGACCGGCAATTTGAGCATCTCACTCAGATAATTCAATGGTGCTCCCCATCATTATTCCTCCGGACGCGGCCGCGCGTGCGGCGTCCGGGGGCTTCTGGATATGTATACGCATGCGCGGGCGGCACGCCGCTCGACGCTTACACCCCGTGCATGCGCAAAAAGCACCTGCATGGGGTCATCGACTGTATGGTCGAGGTTTGGATTTCACCTGTAACCTTTCTCTTGACCCTCATTAACCGCAGTAACTATAGCATCAGCATCGCCCTGCGGCATCGAATTTATGCGCTGCACATTGCAGGCATACCAAACGCTGACGCATCCGTGACATAGTCATTGGGGACGTTCTTAAATGACTACCCAATGACTACTCTGTGGTGTCGTCGTCCTCGGCAAGTTGGGGGAACACGGCGTCCTTGGGCATGGTGACCTTCGTCAGCGAGGTGAGCTTTTTGCTCAGCGACGTGTCCGTCTTGACCAGGTCGCTGAGCGTCACGATCTTGTAGCCGTCGGCAATGAGGCCGTCGATAATCTGCGGCAGCGCCTCGAGTGTCTGCTCGGCGCATTCGTCTCTATCGGTGAGCAGCACGATATTGCCCGGCGTCACCGAATCGAGCACCGTCGAGACCTGTTCGTCGGCACCGTTGAGCAGCCAGTCGCCCGAGTCGATATTCCACGAGACCACGGCGGAGACCAGGTCCATCGCATCAATCCAGTTTTGCTCGTCAAAGGCAGCGTAGGGAGCACGCAGCAGCATCGTCTTCACGCCGGTCGCCGACTTAATCGCATCGGTGCCTTTCGTGATCTGTTCACGTACTGCCTCACGGTCCTGACCCTTGAGCGAATCGTCGCTGTAGCTGTTGGATCCGATCTCGCACCCGACATCGACAATCGCCTTGGCCGTGGCAGGCGAGGCCTCGGCCGCATCGCCCGAAAGGAAGAACGTCGCGGTGACGCCCTTTTCCTTGAGCACCTGCAAGATCTGCTTGGTAGCGCCGCTCGGACCCTCGTCAAACGTCAGCGCCACGTACTTTTTGTTGCCCTTGGGCGCCACGCTGGCGCACGCAACAACGCAATCGGTGGCGGGCACAACCTCGCCGCGGTCTTGCGTCTTGCCCGACTGCTCACCAACCCACACCTCGGAGCGGCCCTGGACACCCCACGTCTGCACATACTCGATAGCGCCCGTACCCTCGACCTTGAGCTTGGGCTCGATAACCGTAGCCTGAACCTCGTGCTTCTCGTAGGTGTTACGGCCATCCTTGACCGTCACCTTCTCGCCGCCCTCAAGTTCGCGGCTATCCCATTTGCCCTGCTTCACGCGCTTGCCGTCGACCTTCACCGACAGCTTTTCGCCCCCATGGCGCTTGAGCACGCTGTCATCGACGGCCAGCAGGTCGCCTGCGTCGTAGGTGTCAGTCAACTCCTGGTCGTCGATGAGATTCTGCAGCGTAGAGCCCACACGCACCGCGGTCTTCTGGCCGTTGAGCTCCACGTCCACACTGCGGTTGACGTAGCCCACGACGGCAGCGATAAACAGCACGAGCGCGCAACCCACGGCGATGAGTGCGTAGGGCAGGCGAGACGAACGACGGGGCGTACGGCTGTTGCCGATGCGCGCACTGCGGTCGCTAAACCCGCGGCTATGGTTGAGGTACATCGCGCCGGGCTTACGGTGACGCTTGCGCTGACCGCTGGGCAGCTGCCCCAGGTCGCGGCGCGCCGTCGGACGCGCACCCGAACGCCCGTTTAAGTTGGATCCGTTTTGGCGCATGTGCCCTCCCCCATAAACACAGCAAGCCGGAGCAACAGGTCTCCGGCTTGCCTCCCATCATTTGGTACGTCGCTATTTTGTAGCTTTTGACGAGCCTCCGCTCGCCTTTTGGTATTCGTCCTTAAAGGCCTTGAACATGCCGCGCGTCTTGCCGAGCTGCTTGCCCAGTGCGCGACTGCCCTTGTCCACGGCAACCGATCCCTTGTCGTCGAGCACCTTGGCGCCCTTTTTGACCTTGTCGCCCACCACGACGCTGGCCTCGGCGGCCTTGGCAGCCGCACCGCCCGAATACCCGAGCGACTTGACCTCGTCCGAAACAATCATCGAGCCGTCCGCATAGCCGCGCAGCATCGTCGGCGGCACCTGCGTGTCACCAACCAAAACACTCGAAGCAGCACCGGCGGTCACATAGAATGCCTGCACGATGCCCGAGCGTGGCTTGAACTCAACATCCGAGCAATAGCCCACGACGTCGCCTGATTCCGTGCGCACGTCCATACCGACCCAGATGATGCAATCGTCCAGGTTGATGTCGAGGCGCTTGGCCGCAGCGGTATCGTAGGTGCCCTTGACGTCGTCAACCGCGATGGCGCCCTCGTAGACACCAATGGCGTCGAGCGCTACGAATCGGTCGGGACGCTCGATCATACCCGCGATATCGGACTGGCGGACCATAAAGCCGACCACGCGCGTACCGCCCGGGGTAAAGACCGGAAAGTGAATCTTTCCGAGCTTTTTAGGGCTGCGCGGTGTGCCGTCCTTTTTGGTACGCTTGTCCTCAGTAGGCTTGCGATAGATCTTGGCGCCGACAAAATCCCCGGCGCGCATTATGCCTCGGTCGAGGGCTCCGCAGCCTCGGTATCAGCCTCGACGGCGTTCTCGACCACGACGTCGGCGGCAGGCGTCACGTTGCCGCCCGAAATGGCGTCGTTGAGCTGCTCGCGCAGCTGGTCCATGCGCTCGCGGGCCAGGTCGACCTTGGCGCGCAGGTCGTCGGTCTTGGCGTCGACCATCGGGCCAAAGTCATTCACCGCAGCACGGGCCTCCTCGGCGCTGTGCTCGTAGGTGTCGCGCATATTGTCCCAGGCGTCGTTGGCGATATCGGCAGCCATGGCGCGGGTCTCGGCGCCCGAGCGCGGGGCCAGAGCAACGCCGACAATAGCGCCGGCAGCGGCACCAAAAAGTGCGCCGGAGACAAAGCTGAAAGTCTTACCCATGATCATTCCTCTCCTGCGGGCACGTCGGTGCCCACCGTTTGAATGCTGTCCATTATACCCGCAGCGCATCACTTGCCGCTCCGCTCATCTGCGTACGGCAAAGGCGCAGGTACGTGATGGTGATAAACGCGTAGGCCTACTCCTGGGGCATAGCCGGCATGGCCACCGTGGCACCCGGGTCCTCGCCGGCGCCGTCCACGAGCGGCAGGCCGCCCTCATGCGCAGG
>URWC01000110.1 GCA_900551555.1 uncultured Collinsella sp.
CGCTGCAGGCCGAGGGCGCCGACGGCGACGGCCCCGCTGGCCTGGGCCTGGTCGGCAAGCATATCGGTCGCGGCTGGGTGCGCGGTTTCACCATCACGGGTGGCGCCATTGCCTCCACGATCGGCCACGACTCGCACAACGTGTGCGTGGTGGGCGACAACGCCGCCGATATGATGGCCGCCGTTGAGGCCGTGGGCCAAGGTGGTCACGTGCTGGTGCGCAACGGCGAGGTCGTGGCGCGCATTCCGCTGGCGCTCGGTGGCCTGATGAGCGAAGGCACGGCCGAGGACGTTGCCGCGCAGCACGACGACTTTATGGTCAAGGCGCGCGCCATGGGTATTGAGCCGCCGCTCGACCCCATCATGGGCATCATCTTCCTGCCCCTGCCGGTCATCCCGACGCTCCGCATCCGCCCCGAGGGCATGTTCGACGTCACGACCTTCACCTACGCCGACTAGTCATCGGGGACGTTCTTAAACGACTAGTCATCGGGGACACTCTTTGGCGGGCTGCCTGACGCCGCGACCGTAGGACCTCTGGCATGTGTGAGCTATTTGCCAGGTCCTTGCAACGTTTACGCCCGCGGAGTCTTATTTGAGCTCCCTTTGGGTACGTTGGAATCGGATACGCGTTCGATTCCAACAAGCCCGAAGGGAGCTTTTCTATGTTTAAACTGATTGCATCCGATATGGACGGCACACTGCTTGACGAAAACGGCCAGGTGCCTCCCGAGACCTACGAACTGATTCTGGCGCTACACGAGCATGGCGTGCATTTCGCCGCATCGTCAGGTCGTCGCTACGATCGTCTGTGCGAGTTCTTTGCACCTGTTCGCGACAAGATGGACTTTGTCGCCGCTAATGGCGCCCAGGTCTATGCCGACGGCAAGATGGTGGACCGTGAGGTGTATTCGCACCTGGCGATTCGAAGGCTCGCCCAAGCCGTCAGGACGTTTCCCAATCTGCATCTTGCGCTTTTTGACCGAACCAAGTCCTTTTTGCTCGATGATGAGTGCAAGTTCGTGCGTGAGGTCGATAAGGACCTTCCCAATGCCGAGCGCATTTGGGAGCTGCCCGATCCCAGCGTAAATATCATCAAAGCGAGTATCTTTTGCGACGACGGTGCCGTTATGGACAGTGCGTACGTGCTACAGCGCGAACTTGGTCAGCTCTTTACTTTTGCGCCTTCGGGCAATGCGTGGATCGATGCCATGCAGCCCGGCGTGTCGAAGGCTTCGGGCATCGCGCAGCTTGCGGAGCATTACGGCATTGGACGCGATGAGGTCATGGCGTTTGGCGACTCGATGAACGACTACGAGATCATTCGCTTTGTCGGCACGGGCTGCGCGATGGAAAACGCGCGTCCCGCGCTCAAAGCGGTGGCCGATCGCGTGGTGGGTTGTAATCGCGACCACGCCGTCCAGCAGGAGCTCCGTCGCGTGCTGGAGAGTCTCGCTTAATTCGGCAGATGGGGACGTTCCCGTTCTGCCGGCAGTGGGGGACAGTCCTTGCAGCTTTTTCGCGAAGACTGTCCCCAACGACTAGTCATTCAAGAACGCCCCAATGACTAGGCGAGGGCGGCCATGATGGTGCGGGCGACGCCGTCGTGGTCGTTGTCGTATTCGGTGATGGCGTCGGCGGCCTCGCGGTCCTCGGGCTCGGCGTTGATCATGGCCATGCCGTGGCCCGCTGCCTGCAGCATGGGGATGTCGTTGATGTTGTCGCCGAAGGCCCAAGCATCGGCAAGGGGTTCGCCCAGATGCTCGCACAACCACGTGAGGGCCGTTCCCTTGGTGGCGCCCTCGCCCATGACCTCGATATTCATGGCGTACGAACGCGTGACCTCAATGCCTCCGAGCGTGTCGAGCGCCGCCGCGATAGCGTCGCGATCGGCCGGGTCGTGCCAGTACATGGCGATGCGTTCGAGTGTCTCGACCTCGTCGATCTTGCTGTCGATATCCATGTCGATCGGCGTTCGTGTGCGCTTGAGCGAAGCCGCGATGTGGGGGTCGCCGCCACAGAATTCGTCCAGGCGCGTGTAGAGCGAGCGGGGGAGGAAGCACTGTCCATCGGCGAAGATGTCGAAGGTGACGTCGTGGCTGGCGGCGATGCGATAGATGCGGTGGGCGATGCCGCGATCGAGCGGACGGCTCAAAATGCACGTGGCGCGCGAGGCGCACGCGGGCACATCCTCGTCGAGCTGCCAGACGCTGGCGCCGTTGGCGCAGACCGCGTAGTGTACGGCGGGGTGGGCGAGGATGGGCTCAAAGATGCCTGACAGCGGGCGCCCCGTGCAGGGCACAAACTCAATCCCACGTCGAGCGAGTTCGTCGAGCATTGCCCAGGTGGCGTCGCTCATCTGCTTATCACTCGTCAGCAGCGTTCCGTCCATATCGGAAAACACAATCATTTGATGCAGCCCTTCCTACTGGCATAAAAAAGCGTGGCCGAAGGCGGCGATGCCCTGGCCACGCTCGAGTTCTATAACGGTCCGCGTCCTAGCGGTCGGCGAGTGGCTTGTACTCCAGCGGCTCGATCACCGGGCGGTAGGCGGGGCGGATGATGCGGTGCGCGCAGAAGAGCTCTTCCATGCGGTGCGCCGACCAGCCGGCCATGCGGGCGACGGCGAATAGCGGCGTAAAGAGCGTCTCGGGCACGCCGAGCATCTTGTAGATAAAGCCCGTGTACAGGTCGATGTTGGCGCAGATGGGCTTGGTCATGCCGTGGTCGCGCATGACCCGGGGTGCCAGGCGCTCGATACGCTCGATGAGTGCGAACTCTTCGCCCAAGTCCTTCTTGGCTGCCAGTGAGCGCGCGTAACGGCGGCAGACCTCGGCGCGCGGGTCGCTGAGCGTATAGACGGCGTGGCCCATGCCGTAGATGAGGCCCGTGCCGTCGAAGGCCTGCTTGTCGAGGATCTTGCCCAGGTAGGCCGCGACCTCGTCCTCGTCCTCCCAGTTGGAGACATGCGCGCGGATGTCCTCGTGCATAGACACGACCTTGGCATTGGCGCCGCCGTGGCGCGGGCCCTTGAGCGAGCCGATAGCCGCGGCGTAGGCGGAATACGGGTCGGTGGCCGAAGACGACAGCACGCGGCAAGCGAAGGTGGAGTTGTTGCCGCCGCCGTGCTCGGCATGCAGCATGAGCATAACGTCGAGCAGCATCGCCTCATCGCGGGTGAACGCCATGCCGCCGCGCAGGACCTGTAGGATGGTCTCGGCGGTGGAGAGGCCGGGCGTGGGGTGCGGCACGTGAACCTCGGAGCCGCGAAGCTTGGCGACCGAGGCCATGTGTGCGAAGGCGGCGATGCGCGGGAGACGTGCGAGCATGGAAATGGCGACGTCGATTTCGTGCTCGGGCGTGATCACGTCTGGTTCGGCATCGAAGGCGTAGAGCAGCAGCACGGCGCGCTGAAGCACATTCATGATGCTCGACGACACCGTGGTCATGGGAAACTCTTTGACGTACTCGTCGCTCAGATGTCTAAAGGCACCTAGGCGCTCGCAGAAGCCGTCGAGCTCTTCCTTGTTGGGCAGCGAACCCGTGATAAGCAGATAGGCGACTTCTTCGTAGCCGTAGCGATTCTCGGCCTGGGCATTGTTGACCAGATCCTCGATGCTGTAGCCGCGAAGCGTGAGCTTGCCCTGATCGGGCACGACCTTTCCGTCGACCTTGTTGTAGCCGTGCACATCCGAGATACGAGTGAGGCCCGCGACCACGCCCGAGCCGTCGGCATTGCGCAGGCCGCGCTTGACATTGTGCTCGACAAACAAGTCCTCGTCATAAGGGTCGGTCGGCAGGCCGTGGTAGAGGCTTTCGCTCTCAGACGAAATCTGGCGGCTTGCTTCGTAATCCAGAACCAGTCGGCTCAAGTGGTCATCGAAGCGGTAATAGATTTTCTTGGCGTCGTAGGCCATGCGCGCTCCTCTCCGGGCCGCTTTGGGGCCGCGCGCTTGGACGATATGACGTCAAGCTGCCCCGAGCGGCTTGTTCGCTACAGGCGGTACATAAAGTTAAAGACGTCCTCGCGTTGGATGGACACGTTGACGCCCGAAAGCTCGCCGGCCTCGGCCAGCGCCTTCTGCAGCTCGGCGAAGTCGAGCTTGGACTCGGCGGTGTCGGCCAGCATGGTCATGGTGAAGATGTCCTCGATAATGGACTGCGTGATGTCGCGGATGTCGACGTTGGCCTCGCCTAGAACACGGGTGACGCCGGCGACGATACCGGGGCGGTTCTTACCAAGGACGGTGATGACGATACGGGAGGACGAGATCTCGGCCATGGGAAACCCTTTCGCGTGGTTGCGGCGCGCGCGTGGCGCTCCGCTACGGTACAGTGTTCATCATTGTACCTGTCTGGCGCCAAAAGGGGTGTGCTTACTGCGGCGTTACACGTCTGCAACATGGGAGAAGGGGCAACAGGGTGCGTGTCCGCTGCGGTTGGTCACGCCGCGTTGCACAAAGACCGTGAACCTTTTGTGGGACGCGCGGCGCCGTGGTACCATAGCCGAGTTTGTTGTCTTGGTCGGAAACCAAGACGCCTTATGCGCTGATCGGTAACCAGCGCCTGACCAATAAGGAGTCCTACCATGAAGCAGGGTATCCATCCCCAGTATGTCGAGTGCACGGTGACGTGCTCCTGCGGCAACACCTTCAAGACGCACGCTACCGTGTCCGAGATGAAGGTCGAGCTTTGCAACGAGTGCCATCCGTTCTACACCGGCCAGCAGAAGTTCGTCGACACCGGTGGACGCGTCCAGCGCTTCGCCGACAAGTTCGGTGGCGCCGCTGCCGCCCAGCTCAAGAAGGCCGAGGAGGCCAAGGCTGCCAAGGCCGCCAAGGCTGCTGAGGCCGAGGCTGCTCGCAAGGCCGCCGCTGAGGCTAAGGCTGCCGAGAAGGCTAAGCGTGCTGCTAAGTTTGCCGAGGAGGCTGCCAAGCAGGCCGCCGAGGCTCCCGCAGAGGCTCCCGTCGAGGAGGCCGCTGCCGAGGCCGAGACCACCGAGGCTGCTGAGTAAATAGCTCGCCGCGGAATCACTCGCATTCATGGCATAAGGGCCGTGCATCCGTTTGGGTGCGCGGTCCTTTTCTTTTTATTGGTGCAAACCAACCTGCCCCCATTGCACCAAATGGCAGAGAGGCGGCGTTTGCCCAGATAAAACCTGCCAAAATTAACCTGTCCCATTGTGGCAGGTTGGTCGTAGTTATTACGTGGCGGTCGAGGTCGACCGTATAGGCCGCGCCTTGTTTGGCTAAAGTACAATCATCTGTGTTTAACTCGCCCGCAACTGCACGACGTGGGCGATGGCCAAAAAGGAAAACCACATGGGATTCATGTCAAAGCTGCTGTCCTTTGGATCCGATAAGGACCTTAAGCGCTACTACAAGATCGTCGACCAGATCAACGGTCTTGAGCCCCAGTTTGAGAAGATGACCGAGGAGGAGCTCCGCGGCCAGACCGATAAGTTCCGCGAGCGTTACGCCAACGGCGAGTCGCTCGACGACATGCTCCCCGAGGCCTTTGCCACCGTGCGTGAGGCTTCCAAGCGCACCATGGGTATGCGCCACTTTGACGTGCAGCTCATTGGCGCCATGGCACTGCACGAGGGCCACATCGCCGAGATGAAGACCGGCGAAGGTAAGACCCTCGTCTCCACGTTGGCCGGCTATCTCAACGCTATCGCCGGCAAGGGCGTGCATGTCGTTACCGTCAACGATTACCTGGCAAAGCGCGACTCCGAGTGGATGGGCCGCATCTATAAGTACCTGGGTATGACCGTCGGTCTGCTCCAGAACAACATGCCGCTCGAGCTCAAGCGCCCGGCCTACCAGGCCGACGTCACCTACGGCACCAACTCCGAGTTCGGCTTTGATTACCTGCGCGACAACATGGTTACCCGTCCCGAGCAGCGCGTGCAGCGCGGCCACAACTACGCCATCGTCGACGAGGTTGACTCCATCCTGATCGATGAGGCCCGCACCCCGCTGATCATCTCGGGCGCTGGCACCAAGTCCGCCAGTACCTACAAGGACTTCGCGCGTGCCGTGCGTGGCCTTGAGCGCGGCGAGGACGTGTCGCACGACATGCTCACCGCTACCGAGGACGTGGAGCCCACGGGCGACTATGTCATGGACGAGGCCAAGCACACCATTGCCGCCACCGAGCGCGGCCTTAAGAAAATCGAGCGCCGCCTGGGTATCGATGACATCTATGCCGATCTCTCCGGCCAGCTGGTCAACCACCTGCAGCAGGCGCTGAAGGCCCAGTACATGTTCCACCGCGATAAGCAGTACGTGGTCACCAACGGCGAGGTCAAGATCGTCGACGAGTTCACCGGCCGCATTATGGAAGGCCGCCGTTACTCCGAGGGCCTGCACCAGGCCATCGAGGCCAAGGAAGGCGTGGAGGTCAAGGCCGAGAACCAGACCTTCGCCACCATCACCCTGCAGAACTACTTCCGTAT
>URWC01000111.1 GCA_900551555.1 uncultured Collinsella sp.
GCGTAGCGGGCGTGCCCTTGCTGCCGTAGCAGTCGTACTCCGTGCCCTGGTAGTGGCTCGAGAGCACGTACTTGATGTCCTCGATGGTCACCTTGCGCTCGGGCACGCGGCTCCAGGGGATATCGTCGCTCTCGGGCGTGTAGTCGGCGTCGGGGCCATCCCACACGTCGCTGGGGTTGAGGCAGCGCTGCATGTACCAGGCGCGCGGCGTGTTGTAGACGTGGTCGCTGTCGCTGTGCGAGCCAAAGGCCTCGCGCGGGTTAAAGACGGCAGCCGGGCCGTCGCTCTCGACGCCCAGCGTCAGGTCCAGATGCCACTCGGCCATCCAGACGCGCAGGTCGGCGGAGCACATATGGTCGGCCTGGGCGCCCTCGGCGTCATCCAGGTCAAAGCTGTCGATGCCCAGCTGGTTGGGCATGGTCACATAGGCGTCGTCAGGCACGCGCTTGGCGATCCAGTGGTGACCGCCGATGGTCTCGAGCCACCAGATCTCGTCCACGTCGCTAAAGGCGATGCCGTTGTTCTCGTAAGTGCCGTAGCGCTCGAGCAGGTCGCCCAAGATACGCACGCCGTCGCGGGCGGACTTGGCATACGGCAGCACCAGGGTCACCATGTCCTCCTCGCCCAGGCCACCGGGCTGCGCCGGCACATAGCCGTCCTCACCCTCGTTGCCCTTGGCGGGCACGTAGTCCACGAGCGGATCGGCGCCGCGGACGCGCTCGTTGGTGGTAAGCGTCTCGGTTGCGGACATGCCAACATTGAGCTCGTTGAAACCGGCCTCGGCCCAGATACCGTGGCCCGGGACAACATCGGGGACGCTCGTATAGCGCATGGGGTTATCGGGCAGCTCAACGGTCAGGTGGCTCAGGACGCTCGTGTAGACACGCGGCTGCTCGTCGGGATGCACTACGCGCATGCGCTTGGGCTCAAATACCCCGTTGGACGAGTCCTCGTTACGCGCGACCAGGGTCGACCCGTCGTAGCTTGCGTTTTTACCGACCAGAATCGTTGTGCACGGCATGCGCATCCTCCTTGAGCGAAAAAATCAAACGGCAACAGTGTATCGCTTCGGCGCAGAAAGGGCGAAACCACGGCCTCGGCAGCCGCCGTGGTCAAAAAATGCCAAATATGAGTACTGTCACAAATTTAGTGGCAGCAAATTGCACTGTTCCGGGCGCCGGGAATCCTCACCTGTCCAAAAACTGAGTCTAGTAATTCCCCATACGTCCAATAAAATTGGCTCTTTAACGATATTACTTATCGCTAAAGAGCCAAAATGATCTCAAACATATGTGACTAACTTGGCAACAGTACTCATATTTGGCATTTTTTGACCACGGGGTATCTAGCCAACCCCCTAAACAGCCTCTAAACGCCTATTTTACCGCGCGCTCAGCCGCCTCGATCACGTGCTTGGCGAGAATTGCTGTCGTCACGGCGCCCACGCCACCCGGCACGGGGGTGATTGCGCCAACAACCGGCTCCGCGGCATCAAAATCGACGTCGCCGACCAGCTTGCCAGCGGCTTCGTCCCAATTAATGCCAACATCGATAATCGCCTGGTCCTCGCGGACCGCATCTGCGCCAATCGTGCGCGCGCGTCCAACGGCGGCAACCACAATGTCGGCAGCACAGCACTCGGCGGCAAGATCGCGCGTATGCGTATGGCACGTCGTCACGGTTGCGTTGCGCGCCGTAAGCATGGCGGCAACGGGGCGGCCAATTACCAGTGAGCGTCCGACCACGGCAACTTTGGCGCCGTCCAGCTCAACGCCGTAATGATCCAGCAAAGCAAGCACGGCTTCAGCTGTGCAGGGGGCAAAACCCTCGCCGCGCCCCGAAAGCGTGGTGAGCAGCGAAGCCGGCGTCATGGAGTCAACGTCCTTGGCGGGATCGAGCGCTGCGGCGACGGCGTTCTCGTCAAGGCCGGCGGGCAGCGGGCGAAACATCAGACAGCCATGAACAGCCGAGTCGGCATTGATGTCCTCGATGGCCGTCAACAGCTCGTCTTGCGAAACACCGGCAGGAAGCAACACGCGACGCGCCTCGATGCCAACCTTTTCGCAGCGTTTAAGGGCGCCGCGCTCGTAGGATAGGTCGTCCTCGCGTTCACCCACACGCACGATAGCAAGCGTCGGAACAACACCGCGTTCGCGCAGCGCAGCGCAGCGGGCAGCGAGCTCCTCAGTCAAAGCGCGGGCGACGGGAGCACCCTTCAGTAGCTCAGCCATGGCTATCCCCTCTTTCTTGCAGCGTCGGAGGCGCGGCGCGCCAGCGCATCGGCGCGCGGCAACCATGTGTCGAGCAACTCATCACACGCCGTCTCGAGCTCCTCGGCGCGTGCACGATCCTTCATAGACGTGGTGTTCGCAAAGAGCGTCAAGCTCGCGCCCTGCATGGCGGCGCGGCAGAATACGGCGCCGCACGCCACATCGGACAGCAGCTGACGCGAACCCTTGTCGGCCATGTCCTCGAGCAGCGCCAGTGCGCGCCCGCAGGCATCCATAATGCGATACGGCGGCATAGCGGCCACATGCAGCGCATCCTGAATCGCAGCCGGTCGAGCCGGGTCCTCGCGCGGAATACCGTATGCCGCAGACACCTGGCCGTACGCACGCACGTCCTCGGCAACCAGGCCCACTAGTTCCTGCGCCAACTCGTCTGCCTGGGCAAACGCACGCGTCAGGTCATCCGCACGATCAGCAAGCGCGGGATTGGTCGCACCGTAGCGGGCAACCATTCCGCACAGCGAGGCGCCCAGCGCGCCCACAAAAGCGCTCGCGCTGCCACCACCGGGAACTGGCTCGCGCGCGGCCAGCGCCTCGGCAAAACCGCGACAGGTTTTATCCATCATCTCTTGGCTCATACGCACACGCACCTTCAAGTCATATATATCGGTCGGGCGGCCGACGTCGGCCGACCGCATCGATCACGTAATGGTGCTAAGTCTAGCCCATAAGTACGCGAGCGTCAGCGCACCTGGCCATCGCGGATTTCTATGGCACACGATAGGCCATGTCAACGCAAACATGGGACACATGGCCCACCTTTCGAGACTTCCGGACGTCACAAACTGGGACATATCTATAAAGAAGGAACCTGTTGGGGCAACGCCCGCGTACACGCGCCCCTTTAAAACACCGGGCGCCCAGCCCCGGGGAGGACCGACAGCATCGGCCCTCCCCTCTTTTGGACCCGTGCATATTGCCACTTAACGGCGCAAATCCGGCCCTCAGAATGGGACACATGGCCCACCCGAAGGAGCCGTCCACGCGTACAGTAAAGGCAGGTAATCCATGGGCGGTTACAGATCGAGGAGGACACGACCATGAAAAAGAAGGCCTTTGCGATTCTCACCCTCTGCATAAGCCTCTTTGCCGCAGTTGCCTTGGTGGGTTGCGGTGGCAGCGGCGGCGCTACCGGCAGCAGCGGTGGCGGTGGAGCGGAAAAGCCAGCCGTGGATATGAGGACTGACTTCATTTGGTTTAAAGTCGAGGTGCCCGAGGGCGTCGAAATCACGGACGTCGCAGGCGATACCGCCGACAGGGCCCAGTTTAAGTTCACCGAGAGCGAGCACGCCAGCGATCGCTTCATCCCCGTCTTCGACTCTAACAAGAACGCCGACGAGCTGTTCGACTACGAGGCCAAATGGAAGGCCAACTCTGGATGGACCGAGAGCGATCCCGTTAAGTACAACGGCAAGACCTGGCGCAGTGCCTACTTCACGCACTCGGGCGGCGTAACGACCGAATACTTCACCGACGTTGACGGCGGCAGTGTGTATGTGCGTATCGACAACGTCGAGGAGCACAAGGACGCCGTCGAGACCATGATGAAGTCTCTGGAATTTGCCGACGACATCGCCGAGGCCAAGACCGAGGCCATGGACGTCAAGCTCGACGATATCGAGATCAAGCGCTAAGCGACTGGCGAGCGCAACGGGAAACACGGTCGCAGTGCAAACAAGCGACGGTACCCCAGCGCTTCGTACCCAGGGAGGGCCGGTAAACCGACCCTCCCTTTCTTATGCCTGTAGCCGACGAACGCGAGGATGCCGGACGCCGGAACCGCCCCAAATGTGGCAACAGTACGAAAACGACAAACACCCCAACACGTCCGCCCACCGATTTATTGCGCCGCGCAGACAATTAAACCAGCATCTTTAAACATCTGGGCAGTATAGTGACCAAAACTATCGCATAACCGCACTCTGCGAATGGAGAAGTTATGACCGAACACCATGCCATCAGCCGCCGAGCGTTTACGCTGGGCCTAGGGCTTGCGGCGTTGTCACCACTTGCAAGCCTGCCCGAAACCGCAGCGCCGGGCATTCCCCTGCGAGCGGCATTTGCAGACAACACACCCGCACCGTCGGACAGCCTCGACAATTTCGTCATTCGCCTTCGCCCCGCGGGCTATTTTCGCACCGCGAGCGTCAACCAAGACGGCAACGTTCGCGGCAACGTCTGCCACCTGTTTAACGACGGCACGTCCAGCAAGCTCATCCTTGAGAACGTAACGACCAAGAATGACGATACAAACTGGTATGCTATCCGCACCTTGCTCAATTTCGAAGAGCATAAAAAGACGGGCTACAGCATTTGGTCGGTCGATGGCGACTCGGACAAAGACGGAAAGGTCATCCACGTATGGAGTGGCGAGCATGACGGCAAGCCCAGCCGCTCTTTTGCGTTCGAGCGGCAATCAAACGGAACCTATATCATCCGAGACCGCACGGTCGAGAAAGAAACCGAGAAAAAAGACATTAAGTACCTGACAATAGAATCGAACGGCGAAGACCAGGACAACAATAAGATCTGCCATAAGAGTAAGAGCATTCCGTGGGAGCTCGAACTTATCGGTTACGACATGAAAAAGAACGATGCCACGGTTAGCAGCCTCGACTGGATCACGTACAGCAGCTACGTCGATGGGCCATGTTGGATGAAATACGTCGACGACAACAAGTTCCTCGACGAGCTGAGCATCCCGGGTACGCACGATTCGGGCACCTGTAGCGTGGACAACGACACTGAGCCCCAATCCTCGCAAGTAAAATGCCAGCAGGATTACATTCCCACGCAGTTGCTCGAAGGCATTCGCTATTTTGATATCCGGCTCGGAAAGGGCGATGACCCCGGCATCGACCACGGGATTTTCTACCTACTCAAAAAAGACGGGAACTATCTGCATCTCTCCGATGTCATCGGGTACTTCAAAACGTTTTTGAACGAAAACCCGTCAGAAGCGCTCATCATGCTCGCATCGCGCGGCAACGATGAGGCTACCGACGAAAGCATAACGACGGCCTTCGCCAAGGTTATGGCCGATAACCCCAAACTGTTCTATACGTCGAGCCGCGTTCCCACACTGGGCGAGGTGCGCGGAAAAATCGTCCTGCTACGTCGATTTGGACTCGACGGCGACAGCGTAAGCGGCCACACGTGGGGACTCGACCTCACCGAATGGGATGACAAGATCAAGGCTCACTCCGACAGCGCCACTATGTGTCTCGTCCAAGACGCGCGGGGCTTTGAAGCCGCGGGGGAAACAGGCGACAAAGAGCCCTATTGCACCAAGGTATACGCCCAGGACAAGTACAAACTCACGGGAACCGACAAGCTCAGCTGGGTCGATAATGCGCTGAAGGAAACGTCCGGGCGCACGCGCAACGAGGTAGATGTCGAGGACGATAACGGGGCCAAGGAGAAAGTCCTGGAGCGTTGCTGGTCTATCAACTACACCAGCTGCACGGGCTTGTCGCACGGAGGCAATCCTTTTACCTCGGCACGAGTAGTCAACGAGCATCTGTATAAGAGCCCGTACATCAATCCCAGCGGCATCGAGGATACAAAGTCAGATTACCTCAAGCACATTGGCATCATCGCATCCGACTTTGTTGATGCGGCGCTGGCCCGGAGCATCTATCAGCGCAATTACGATACGGAGCACAAGCAGACGGCTTCGTACTATCTCCCAGCCCGCATGCACATGACATATGGCAACTCGCTGAGCGACGCCTCGCTCCAGGACGGCAAGACCGTTGGCGAGGGTCATTTCCGCCTTGTCGACAGCAGCAACGTACTCAACGTGGCGGCTTCGGGCCATGCGTTTGCCATCGAATATGTGGATGTCGACGCCCTGGGCAACGAGACCGTTACGGGGCTGCAGGGCTCTGTGCCCATCGATATCGATCCACGCGCGCTGACGCCCCATTTTGAGGGACTCGAAGGCCTTAAGGCCGGCGAAGACGTGCGCGCCAAGATTGCGGCATCACTCGAGGGCAAGCTCGAAACCGATGCCTGCACGGCCCAGCTCGAGTTTGTGCACGACGCGAACGGCGCTCCGGGAACGGCGATGGCCGAGGGCGCGGCATCTCTTCAGGGCTGGTACTCTATCAATTGCCATG
>URWC01000112.1 GCA_900551555.1 uncultured Collinsella sp.
TGTCAACGTCAACGGTCAGTACATGAAGGAGTACTGGGGCGAGGGTTCCGCGCGTGCCCGCAACTGGCAGCGCTACGACCTGGGCGGCGCCGCGAAGCTCAGCTTCGTCGAGGGCGTCGACTCCTACGTTCCCTATGCCGGCTCCCTCAAGGACGGCGTGGGCGGCACGCTCTACAAGGTCAAGTCCACGATGTGCAACTGCGGTGCCCTCTCGATCCCCGAGCTCCAGGAAAAGGCTCGCCTGACCCTGGTGAGCTCGACCTCGATCGTCGAAGGCGGCGCCCACGACGTAGTCGTCAAGGATTCTCAGCAGAGCGTTTCCTATCGATAAGCGGCTTTCCCAAGCACCGCACCTTGCCGTTCAAACCGTCGCTCGCGTACCAAAGTACGCATCGCTCCTCTTTCACGGCAATCTGCGGCACTTGGAAAACCCGACCATGCTTGGGCGGGTAACAAATAGCGGTTGATTCACAACCACGTTATTTAGATAAAGCGAGATGCCTGCAAGTCGCAGGCATCTCGCTTGTCGTATTTGCTATCATCAGTCAAGTTAACCTTAGGGTCGGTCGTCTTGGCTTTGTTCGCTACAAGTTCCGCACGCAAAGAAGAGCACTTAATGTGCTCTTCGTCTTGCGCAGGACTGTCCGCAGTAGCGAACAAAGCCAAGCCGACCGACCCCAGCTAAGATTAAAGGAGCTGATATGTGCGATTGCACAGATCATAAGGACGAGATCCCTGCCTACGACGCGCAGGCCATTGAGTCCAAGTGGATGAAGGCCTGGGAGGACTCCAACCTCTTTGCCGTCGACACCGACGACAGCAAGCCCAAAAAGTATGTGCTCGAGATGTTCCCGTATCCGTCGGGCGACCTGCACATGGGCCACGCGCGCAACTATACCATCGGCGATGCCATGGCCCGTCAGGCCCGCATGCGCGGCTACGACGTGCTGCATCCCATCGGCTTTGACGCCTTTGGCCTGCCTGCCGAGAACGCCGCCATCAAGCACAATACGCAGGCTGCCGCTTGGACGTACAAGAACATGGACCAGGCGCTCGCCACGATGAAGCGCATGGGCTTCTCCTACGATCTGGATCGCATGGTCAAGACCTGCAGCCCCGACTACTACCGCTGGGGTCAGTGGATTTTTGAGAAGCTGTGGGAAAAGGGCCTGGTCTACCGCAAGAAGAACCCGGTCAACTGGTGCCCCACCTGCAAGACCGTTCTGGCCAACGAGCAGGTCACCGAGGGCAAGTGTTGGCGCTGCGGCACCGAGCCCGAGAAGCGCGACCTTGAGCAGTGGTACTTCAAGATCACCGAGTACTCCCAGGAGCTGCTCGACGACCTGGAGAAGCTCCCCGGCTGGCCCGAGCGCGTCAAGCAGATGCAGGCCAACTGGATCGGTCGCTCAGAGGGCGCCGAGGTCGACTTTACCCTGTGCGACCAGGATGGCGAGCCCATCGAGGGCGACGAGGGCAAGATCACCGTCTTCACCACGCGTGCCGATACGCTCTTTGGCGTCTCCTTCTTTGTCCTTGCTCCCGAGTACGCTCGTCTGCACGAGCTCGTCGAGGGCACGGAGTACGAGGAAGCCGTTACCAAGATCGTCGAGGACTCCAAGCATATCTCTGCCGTCGAGCGTGCCCAGGGTACCCTTGAGAAGCACGGTGCCTTTACCGGCCGCTACGTGGTGAACCCCGTCAACGGCGAGAAGGTCCCCGTGTGGGTTGCCGATTATGTCGTGGCCGACTACGGCACCGGCGCCGTCATGGGCGTTCCCTGCGGCGACCAGCGCGACTTTGAGTTTGCCCGCAAGTACGACCTGCCGATCGTGCCGATCATCCTGGACGATGACGATCGCGCTGCCGTCGAGGCCAGCGGCGAGACCATCGATACCTTCCATGCCGAGACCGTCGACTGGGATTGCGCCCACGCTGCCGAGGGTACGCTGGTCCAGTCCGGCAAGTACACCGGCATGCGCGGCGGTAAGCACTCCGAGGGCGAGGCTGCCATCGTGGCCGACCTCGAGGCCATGGGCTGCGGCCGTCGCAAGGTCGAGTTCCGCCTGCGCGACTGGCTCATCAGCCGTCAGCGCTATTGGGGCAACCCCATCCCGGCCATCCACTGTGAGCACTGCGGCATCGTTCCCGTGCCCGAGGACCAGCTGCCGGTGACGCTGCCCGAGAACCTGGACCTGGGCGCTGGCGAGACCCTCGCCGAGTGCAAGGACTTCTACGAGACCACCTGCCCGGTCTGCGGTCGCCCGGCCAAGCGCGAGACCGATACCATGGACACCTTCACCTGCTCCAGCTGGTATTACCTGCGCTATACCGATCCGCACAACACCGAGCTGCCCTTCTCCCGCGAGGCGGCCGACCGTTGGATGCCCGTCGATAACTACATCGGCGGCATCGAGCACGCCATTTTGCACCTGCTCTACAGCCGCTTCTTTACCAAGGCGCTGCGCGACCTGGGACTGCTGAGCGTGGACGAGCCCTTCACCAACCTGCTGTGCCAGGGCATGGTCAAGGACGAGAACGGCGACACCATGTCCAAGTCCAAGGGCAACGTCGTGCCTCCGAGCTCGGTTATCGAGCCCTACGGCGCCGACACCATGCGTCTGGCGATTTTGTTTATCGCCCCGCCCGAGAAGGACTTCGACTGGGATCCCAAGGCCGTCGAGGGCGCCAACCGCTTTATCAAGCGCGCCTGGCGTATCGTGTGGCAGCTTGTCCAGTCGGGTGACGCCAACGTAGCCTTCGACAAGTCCGTGCTCGACGAGACCGCGATGAAGCTCTACCGCGAGCGTCACCGCACCATTGCCAAGTGCACCGAGGACTTCGATCGCGGCCAGTTCAACACCGCGATCTCGGCCGTCATGGAGCTCGTCAACGCGGCGAGCGCCTACCTCAACGCCACCGAGGGTGCTGACCGCGACAAGGCCCTGTGCTACGGCGTGGCCAAGGACATTGTGAGCGTCCTGGCGCCCATCTGCCCGTTCTGGGCCGACGAGCTGTGGCACGAGGCGCTCGGCTGCGAGGGCAACGCCTACACCGCCGCCTGGCCCGAGTTCGACCTGGCCGAGTCCATCGAGGACACGGTGCAGATCGTCGTCCAGGTGCTCGGCAAGGTCCGTGGCCGCATCGACGTGCCCCGCGATGCCTCCAACGAGGAAATGCAGGCTGCCGCCGAGGCTGCTGTCGCCAAGTGGACCGAGGGCAAGACGGTCGTCAAGGCCATTTGCGTGCCCGGCAAGCTGGTCAACCTGGTGGTTAAGTAAGCACTGCGAGCATAGTTGACGTACAAAAGACGAGGGGCGATCCGATGGGGGTCGTCCCTCGTTTTGCGTTGTATGCCCCGCTTGGCTTGTGCCGAGCGCCACCCTCTACGGAATGTGTACCAGGTCCCTAAAGTAGACGTTGCCGGTTTGCTCCTCAAACATCCAGATGTTGAGGTAGATGTCGTTGAGGTCGTTGTTCACGTCAAAGTCCGGATCGTCGAAGGTGCCTACAAAGGTGAGCATTGCGGTCGTTTCTTCGCCTGCGGCGACGGGCTGGCGCATGCGCACGTCGCGGACGACACCGTTGACGTAGGCATAAGCATCGACATCGCCAAACATCATGTCGACATCGGTGTTGTTTGTCACCGAAAAGACCAACACGGCGTCACCGTAGCCATCCGTGTCCTTGCCCACGCAGGTAACATGGACGTTCTCGTCTGCCTCAAGGTCGATAGGGAACTGTTCTTGAGTGTCGGGACCTAAACCCTGGGGATCGACTATATCTTCGTCTATTTTGTCGAAACGCTCCGAAGGCGTCGTTTTCTCGATGGCTTTGGTGCTGCCGAGATTCGGCTCGCATGGTCCGGTTTTACCATCGACGTTGCTGCAGCCCGCCAGAGCGAACGAGCAGACAGCGACGACGAGCGCGATCGTGCAGAGGGTGCCTAGGCGTTTCATGGTGTCTCCTTGCCGTAGAGGATCCGGAAGGTTGTGCGGTCTATGCGTGAGTACGGCTTATCTGTTCCAGAATGTCCCTTACGAGCAGTCTGGCCGATGTGCGACCAGGGATGGAATGCCCATAGGGCCCGATTTGGCCGGCGCGCTGGGACGCATGGCCCGTTTTGGGCCATTTGGGTGGGCGCCGCGCAGGAGTCATCGCCTAATTGTCCTATTCTTGTGGAGAAGCTGTGGGCGCGCTGACCTGCGAATTTCTATGGCGCTTGCAAGTTTTCGCAGGTATTGGTATAGTTTGCTTGCAAATGAAGTAGTAATTGAAAGAAGTGGGGTTTCGGCCCCGCTTCTTTTTTGTATGGATGGAGGTGCCGCAATGGTCAAGACCAAGACCGAGCAGGCGATCATCGACGCGCTCGAGGCCGTCGCTCCCCAGCACGATGTCGATATTGTCGACGTTGAGCTCGTGGGCGCCACCAAGGCCCCCTGCGTGCGTGTGCGTATCGAGGGTGCCGAGGGTCAGAGCCTGTCGCTCAACGACGTCACGGCCAATACCAAGTGGGTCGGCGACGTGATCGAGGAGCTCGACCCCATTTCTTCGAGCTACACGCTCGAGGTGTCGAGCCCGGGTATGGCGCGCCCGCTGCGCCGCCCGCGCGACTTTGCCCGTTTTGTGGGCGAGGACTGTGAGCTCACCTCCACCGCTACCGAGGGCCGTCGCAAGTACTCCGGCAAGATTGCCGCCGCGACCGAGACGGACGTGACCCTCGAGCTCGAGGGCGGCGAGTCCGTCACCCTCGATTTCTGTGATGTTAAAAAGTGCAAGTTGAAGCCCACCTATGACTTCAAGCCCGCGAAGGAAGGAAAGTAAGATGGCAGCATCCGACATGATGTCCGCCCTGATGGAGCTTTGCCAGGAGAGGCACATCGACCAGCTCTACCTGATCGACCGCCTGGAGCAGTCGCTCGCCAAGAGCTACGCTGAGATCCTGCATCTTGAGTGGGGCGCCAAGGTGACCATCGACCGCACCACCGGCAAGATCTACGTCTACCGTCTGGAGCCGATTGACGATTCCATGGACGAGGAGGGCAACTTCACCGAGTTCGAGGAGATCGACGTCACCCCCAAGAACACGAGCCGCATCGCCGCCCAGCACGCCAAGGCCGAGATTAACGCCATTGTGCGCAACTCCGCCCGCGAGCAGATCTACGAGGAGTTCTCCGGCCGTATCGGTGACCTCATCAGCGGTACCGTGCTGCAGTCCACGCCCGATTTCACGATCGTCAAGATTCGCGAGGGCGTCGAGGCCGAGCTTCCGCACTTCGACCAGCGCCGTTACGAGAACGAGCGCAACGAGCGTCCGATGGGCGAGCGCTACCTGCACAACCAGCACATCAAGGCCGTGATTATCGACGTTCGCGACCCCAACTCCAACCTGCAGCCGGTTCGTGGCGAGCACAGCCGTCCGCCGATTGTCATCTCCCGTACCCACCCCGAGCTCATGCGTCGTCTGTTTGAGCAGGAGGTGCCCGAGATCTATGAGGGCACCGTCCAGATCAAGTCGATCGCCCGCGAGCCTGGCCAGCGCTCCAAGGTCGCCGTCCACTCACTCGACGATCGCCTGGATCCCGTGGGCGCCTGCGTCGGCCCAAAGGGCAGCCGTGTTCGCGCCGTCGTGGGCGAGCTCCGTGGCGAGCGCGTCGACGTCATCCTGTGGGATGCCGATCCGGCCGTCTACGTCGCCAACGCCCTGTCGCCCGCCAAGGTCACCCGCGTCCTCATCGACGAGGAGAAGGCCTACGCCGGCGTTATCGTGCCCGACGACCAGCTGTCCCTCGCCATCGGCAAGGAGGGCCAGAACGCCCGCCTCGCCGCGCGCCTGACCGGCTGGCACATCGACATTAAGTCCGAAACCCTTGCCGCCGACATCCTCAAGAACGTTCCCGTTCACGAGGAGCCCGCCGCCGACCTGATCGGTGACGAGGAGGACGAGGACGTCCGTCGCTGCGAGTTCGTGTCCGAGGACGGCATCCAGTGCCGTAACCAGGCCCGTCCCGGCTCCCGTTTCTGCGGTGTCCACGACACCGACGCCTTCGATGATGCGGAGGATCTGATCTAGCGCGCGGTCGCGCTGGGCAGGTTCCAGCGCATCCCCCACGCTCGTTCAGTCTCTAGGCACCCAAGGTGCCAGAAAGGGTAGGTGAAGTCATATGGCAAAAGTCCGTGTGTCCACCCTGGCCAAAGAGTTCGGCATGACCTCCAAGGAACTGATGGGTCATCTCGCCGAAATGAAGATTCCCGCTAAGTCCGCTTCCTCCGCTCTGGAGGACGCCTATGTTGCCATGGTCCGCAAGCAGCTTGCCTCGGTGATCGAGGCCCGCGCCCAGGAAGTCGAGGCCGCCAAGCTGGCCGAGGAGCAGGCCGCTGCCGCCGAGGAGGCAGCACG